>CALMYM010000263.1 GCA_937873675.1 uncultured Alphaproteobacteria bacterium
CCTTGATCAGGCCCAGGGCGATACCGGCGGTCGGCTGCTTGATCGGCACGCCGGCGTCCATCATCGCCAGCGACGAGCCGCAGACGGTGGCCATCGACGAGGAGCCGTTCGACTCGGTGATCTCCGACACCAGACGGATGGTGTAGGGGAACTCGTGCTTGATCGGCAGGACCGGGTGCATGGCGCGCCAGGCGAGCTTGCCGTGGCCGATCTCGCGACGGCCGGGCGAACCCATACGGCCGGTCTCGCCGACCGAGTAGGGGGGGAAGTTGTAGTGGAGCAGGAAGTGCTCCTTGTAGGTGCCGGCGAGCGCGTCGACGAACTGCTCGTCCTCACCGGTGCCCAGCGTGGCGACGACGAGCGCCTGGGTCTCGCCGCGGGTGAACAGGGCCGAGCCGTGAGCGCGCGGCAGGACGCCGACTTCGGCCACGATCGGGCGGACGGTGACGAGGTCACGGCCGTCGATGCGGGAGCCGGTGTCGAGGATGTTCCAGCGCACCACCTTGGCCTGGACCTCCTTGAAGGCGGTCGCGACCTTGTCCTTGTCGAACTTGGCTTCGCCGTCGGCGGGGACGAGCGCGGCCATCACCTTCGCCTTGGCGGCGTCGACGGCCTTGTAGCGGTCCTGCTTGACGGTGATCTTGTAGGCGTCGCGCAGATCGGTCTCGGCGATCTCGAGCACGGCGGCCTCGACGGCGGAGAGGTCCGGGGCGGTGAAGTCGCGCGGCTCCTTGGCGGCCTTCTCGGCGAGGCGGATGATCGCGTCGAGCACCGGCTGGAAGCCGGCGTGGCCGAACATGACGGCGCCGAGCATGACGTCTTCGGAGAGCTCCTTGGCTTCCGATTCGACCATCATCACCGCGTCGTGGGTGCCGGCGACGACGAGATCGAGCTTGTTCTCGACCTCTTCGTCGATCTGCGGGTTGAGCACGTACTCACCGGCGATGTAGCCGACGCGCGCCGCACCGATCGGGCCCATGAAGGGGACGCCGGAGAGGGTCAGAGCGGCGGAGGCCGCGACCATGGCGACGATGTCGGGGGCGTTCTCGAGGTCGTGGCTGAGGACGGTGACGATCACCTGGGTGTCGCACTTGTAGCCGTCGACGAAGAGCGGGCGGATCGGACGGTCGATCAGGCGCGAGATCAGGGTCTCGGCCTCGGAGGGACGGCCTTCACGCTTGAAGTAGCCACCCGGGATCTTGCCGGCCGCGAAGGCCTTTTCCTGGTAGTTGACGGTCAGCGGGAAGAAGTCCTGACCGGCCTTCGGCTCCTTGGCGGAGACGACGGTGGCGAGAACGGTGGTCTCGCCGTAGGTGGCGAGCACGGCGCCGTCGGCCTGACGGGCGACCTTGCCGGTCTCGAGAACCAGCTTGCGGCCGGCCCATTCGATCACTTCACGATGGACATGGAACATGTGTCTTCGGTCCTGGCGGGCGGTCCCCTCGGGGAAGCCGGCCCGCAGTTGAGGCACGGGAGACGGGCGCACACCTCGTGCGGCGCATCGGCTCCGTGCCGTTTCCGGGACGGACGAGGCGAACCCCGTCCGATGGACCATGAGCAAGACGGCGAGGGGCTCCTGCCCGCGACGGGCCGGCGGAGCCCCCGGCGATCCTGCCATGGTCCGCGACGTGTGCGACGAGGGCGATCCGAAACGCGGCTCTCGGCGACACGGGGAGACGGCGAGACGGATCTCGCCGCGGCTGTGGAGCGGCGCGAGCGCCGCTCCGGAGGCGGTCCGGTCCGGCGCGGAGACCGCGGGCGAACCGGCTGAGAAGCGGCGGGAAAGCCGCTTCGGAGAGAAAACCGGAAGCGACGGAGACGCCGCTTCGGAAAGAGGGTCCGGAGCGGCGCAGGCCGCTCCGGGGAAGCTCGTCGGTCGATCGCCCGGGCGAACCCGGCGATCGGTCAGCGGCGCAGGCCGAGACGTTCGATGAGAGCCTTGTAACGCGCCACGTCCTTCTTCTTCAGATAGTCGAGGAGGGAGCGACGCGAGGAGACCATCTTCAGGAGGCCACGGCGGGAATGGTTGTCCTTGGCGTGGGTCTTGAAGTGCTCGGTCAGATTGGCGATGCGCTCGGAGAGCACCGCGACCTGGACTTCCGGCGAACCGGTGTCGCCTTCGTGGGTCGCGTACTGCTTGACGACTTCGAGCTTGCGTTCGGCCGTGATCGACATCGAGATCATCCTTTCGGGTGAGACAAACGAACATGGCCCCGCCGGGATGTCGTCCAGCGGGGTCGGTGCGCGGGTCTTATGCACGAAACCCCGGGTTCGCGCCAGCGGAATGTGGCGGGCGACCGCCAACTCGTCGCTCGACTTCGCGGCCGCACGCGGGCAGTTTCCGCGGATGGACGTCCTCGCTCACCTCCGGCGCGCGGTGCGGATCACCGCCTTCGCCGTCCTCGGCCTCGCGGCGCTCTTCGCCGTGCTGCTCGTCACCTGGCGCTTCGTGCCGCCGGTGTCGGTGCCGATGGTGGCGCGCTGGGTGACGGGGCAACGGGTCGAGCGGATCTGGCGGCCGGTCGCGAGCGTCGATCGCGATCTGATCGTCGCGGTGATCGCCTCGGAGGACACCGGTTTCTGCCGCCATGCCGGCATCGACTGGGACGAGCTCCTCGACGTCATCGACGACGAGGAGGGGCCGAAGCGCGGCGGCTCGACGCTCACCATGCAGGTGACGAAGAACCTGTTCCTGTGGTCGGGGCGCAGCTACGTGCGCAAGGCGATCGAGATCCCGATGGCGATGATCGTCGATTTCGTCTGGCCCAAGACCCGGATCTTCGAGATCTACCTCAACATCGCCGAATGGGGGCCCGACGGCGAATTCGGCATCGAGGCCGGGGCGCGGCGGGCTTTCGGCCACGGCGCCGACCGGGTCTCGACGCGGGAAGCGGCCTATCTCGCGGTGACACTGCCCAACCCGATCCGCCGCAATCCGGCGAAACCCTCCCCGGGCCTGAGGCGGGTCGCCGGCATCATCGCCAAGCGGGCGGCGAACTCGCCCGAGGTCGCCGACTGCATCGGCAAGTGAGCCTCACTCCCCGCCCATCATGAAGACGCGGCGCGGCACCAGTTCGCCGCGGTCGACTTCGCCGATGGCGACGAGATCGCCGCCGCAGGTCCCCCACCCCGCGGCCTCGTGGGCGGGGGCGTCGCGGCCGCGCAGGATGACCGACTGGCCGCGGCGTGGGCGGGCGGCGGCGTCGGGGTTGACCGCCACTTCGGTGATCTCGGAAAGACCGGCCTCGACGGGGACGAGCAGCGCGCGCGCGGCGTCGAGACCGCCCTCCTCGGCCGCCTTCTCGATGTCGGCGAGCGGGATCATGTCGTCCTCTTCGAAGGGGCCGACATGGACGCGCCTGAGTCCGATCACGTGGCCGCGGGTGCCGAGGCGCAGGCCCATGTCGCGGGCCAGTGCCCGGACGTAGGTGCCCTTGCCGCATTCGCAATCGAAGACCGCGGTGTCGGCGTCGGGGAGGTCGACCAGATCGAGATCGAGGATCTCGATCGGGCGGGCCTCGAGCACCACTTCTTCGCCGTCGCGGGCGAGGTCGTAGGCGCGTTCGCCGTCGATCTTGATCGCCGAGAACTTCGGCGGGACCTGCATGATCTCGCCGATGAACTCGGGGAGGATCGCCTCGATCTCCGCCCGGGTCGGGCGATGGTCGGAGGTGGCGATGACCTCGCCTTCGGTGTCGTCGGTGGTGGTCTGGGCGCCCCAGCGCACGGTGAAGCGATAGACCTTGGTGCCGTCCATGACGAAGGACACGGTCTTGGTCGCCTCGCCGAAGGCGAGCGGCAACATGCCGGAGGCGAGCGGGTCGAGGGTGCCGGCGTGGCCGCACTTGTTGGCGTTGAAGAGACGCTTCAGCCGCGACACGGCTTGCGTGGAGGTCACCCCCACCGGCTTGTCGAGCACGATCCAGCCGTGAACGTCGTCGAACTTCTTCTTGCGGGCCATGGGGGGATGCCTTCGTGGGTACCTGATCGATGGTGCTCGGCGGGTCGCGCCTCCCTCCCCCCTCGCGGGGGAGGGTCGGGGAGGGGGTCGGTGCCGCGAGCGAGGTCGCGTCGGGCGGCCATCACCCCCTCCGACCCGGCTGCGCCGGGCCACCTCCCCCGCGAGGGGGGAGGGCTGCCCGCGGGGTCCGCGACCTCAGTTTTCGGAATCGAGATCGCGAGCGACCTCGGGACGATGGAGGAGGGCGGCGACCGCGTCGTCGTCGTCGAAGCGGGTGTCGAGCTGGAAGCGGATGTCGGGGGCGAACTTGAGGTTCACCCGCCGGGCGATCTGGCCGCGCAGCCATTTGCGCGACCGCTCGAGGCCGGCCAGCACCTTCTTCACGTTGCGCCCGCCGAGCGGCATGATCAGCGCCGTACCGTTCTTGAGATCCGGCGACATGCGTACCTCGGCGACCGAGATGACGACGCCGTCGAGATCCGGGTCGGCGATCTCGCCGCGGGCGAGGATGTCGGCGAGGGCATGGCGCACCAGTTCGCCGACGCGCAACTGGCGCTGCGAGGGACCCTTCTCAGGCGCGTTCATGGGCTGTTCCCTCCGGAACGTGGGCGAGGACGAAAGAGCGGAGCCGTTCGTAGGCCGAGGCGTCGGAGAAGGCGGATCGCGGGATCGGCAGGCCCTCGCGGCCGCCGGTGGCGAGGACGAGATGGGTCGGCGTCTCGATCAGGCGTCCGACCGCCGCCCAGGGGAAGCGCCAGTCGAAGTCGGTCGAAGTGACGTGGACCTCGGCGGGGCCGAGGTCGACCGCCATTTCCTTGTCGGCGAGCGGCAGGCGGCCGTAGCCGGTCGCCGCGGTGAAGCCGACGATGCGATGGCGAAAAAACAGGCCGAGGGCGAGCAGCGCCGCAAAGGCGTACCACGGATACCAGGCCGGGCCGCCGTCGCGCGCCGCGGCGAGCGCAGTGCGGCCGGTGCCGTCGCCGGCGTCGACGAAAGCCATCACCATGACCAGGAAGGAAAGAACGGCGACGACCGTGGCGATGCGCAGGGGCAACGGACGACGCGCGACAGCGGTCGACAGCGCGACCCAATCCGCGCGCTGGAAGCGGAACGAGATCTTCTCGGACATGATCATCCTTCGTCAGGGTTCGAACCCGAGCGAGGTGAGAAAGGACGAACGGGCGGCGTCTGTGGACGCCGCCCTTCGCCGTGGCCGCCGGGTCAGAGCGACCGGGCGATCTCTTCGACGCGGTAGCACTCGATGACGTCGCCGGCGCGCATGTCCTGATAGGCCTCGAAGGACATGCCGCATTCCTGACCCACGACGACTTCCTTGGCGTCGTCCTTGAAGCGCTTGAGCTGCGAGAGCTTGCCTTCGTGGATGACGACGTTGTCGCGGATGAGGCGGACCGAAGCGCCGCGCTCGACCGTGCCGTCGGTGACGAGACAGCCGGCGACCTTGCCGACCTTGGAGACGTTGAAGATCTCCAGGATGCGGGCGTTGCCGAGCATGGTCTCGCG
>CALMYM010000264.1 GCA_937873675.1 uncultured Alphaproteobacteria bacterium
TGCGCGAACTCGCGAGCGACCACACCATCCTCTTGGTCGAGCACGACATGGACGCCGTCTTCTCCTGCGCCGACACCATCTCGGTGCTGGTCAACGGTCGCCTCATCGCCCACGGCTCGCCCGACGACATCCGTCGCGACGCCGGCGTGCGCGAGGCCTATCTCGGCCGCTTCGCCGGATTGGAGGACGCCGCATGAGCCACGCTCTCGTGTCCGCTGCCGCGCCGGCCGAAGCGACCCGGACGCTGCTCGAGGCGACCGCGATCGCCACCTGCCACGGCCGTACCCCCTGCCTGCGCGACGTCGCCTTCCGCGTCGGCGAAGGCGAGACGGTGAGCCTGCTCGGCCGTAACGGCATGGGCAAGACGACGCTGCTGCGAACCCTGACCGGCCTGCTCTCCGGTGGTCCCACGGCGTCGATCCGCTTCGCCGGACGCGAGCTCGCGGGTGCGCGCCCGGCGGTGATCTCGCGCGCCGGCATCGCCCTGGTGCCCGAGGGGCGGGGCATCTTCCCCAACCTGTCGGTGCTCGAGAACCTGACCCTGCCGGCCCGCAGCGGCCCGAACGGCAAGATCGAGTGGACGCTTCCCCGCGTCTTCGATCTCTTCCCCCGCCTCGCCGAGCGGCGCGACAACTGGGGCGATCAGCTCTCCGGCGGCGAACAGCAGATGCTGTCGATCGGCCGGGCGCTGATGACCAATCCGGAACTGCTGATGCTCGACGAGGCCACCGAGGGGCTCGCCCCCAAGGTGCGCGACGAGATCTGGGCGACGATCCGGACGGTGGCGGCGACCGGCATGTCGATCGTCGTCGTCGACAAGAACCTCGAGGATCTCTTCGATCTGGCCGATCGCCACGTCGTGCTCGCCAAGGGCGAGATCGTCTTCGAGGGCACGACCGCGGATCTGAAGGCCGACCCAGATCTGGTGCATCGGTGGCTCGGGGTCTGATCCCGGGCCTCACCTCCCGACACGACGACGGCGCTCGGAAGGGCGTCCGTTCAGGCGTGTTCGTCGACCGAGAGCGGCGCGGCGGTCAACCGATGGAGCAGCGCCACCAGCGCATCGCGCCCGCCCGGGGCGAGGCGTTCGGCGATCAGCCGCTCCTGCTCGGCCTGGACCTCCAGGGCACGATCGAGCAGCACCCGGCCGTCGTCGGTGAGCACGATGGCGTGCGACCGGCGATCGGTGGTCGAGCGCACCCGCTCGGCGAGGCCGCGCCGCTCGAGCTCGTCGAGCATGGCGACGAAGTTCGGCCGCTGGATGCCGAGAGCCGCGGCGATCTCCGATTGTTTGCGCCCCGGATTGCGGCCGACGACCAGCAGGACGGAATACTGAGCCGGCTTCAGATCGAGTGCCGCGAAGCGGGCGATGAAGTCCTCGAACACCGCCATCTGGGCCCGACGCAGGGCATAACCGACGACGTCGGTGAGCCCGGTCAGGTCGATTTCGCCGCCGCTGTCGGCGCCGATCTCGTCGATGTCGTCGATCTGCACCACGGCAGGCGCGCTCCGCTCTCGCCGCCGCGACGTCGCCGGCCGACCCCGTCGTTCGATCTGGTTGGTCACGCTCATTCTCGCTTCGCCTCCGGCGCCATCCGCCATCGTCACATCGGTACGCCGATGTTGCGCTTATGTCGGATAATTGTTATATCGTATACTTAATTGAGAACACCGGAAAGGGGCGCAACGATCGCCCCCGAACCCCACGGAAAACCGGCGGTCGACACCGCTTCGGCGATCCGCTGTGGAGCTCGCGAGACCGGTCAGACGATGGGGGGCGACGTCCGGTGGACGGCACGATTCTGCTCTTTCTTCTCCAGGACGGTATCACGAACGGCGCGATCTATGCGCTGCTCGGGATCGCGCTCGTCCTGGTCTTCGCGGTCACGAGGGTGATCTTCATACCGCAAGGGGAGTTCGTCGCCTTCGGAGCTCTCACGTACGCGCTGCTGGAGAGCGGACGGCTGCCCGGCACGGTGTGGCTGCTCGTCGGCTTCGGCGTCGCCGCCTTCGTGTTCGATCTGGTGGCGCTGCGGCGGAGCGGCTTCACGCCCGCCCGTCTCACGAGTGCGGCGATCGTCGATCTGGTGATCCCGGGCCTGCTGGCGGCGGCGACCTGGAGCATCGCCGGGATGGGCCTCGGCAATGTGGTGCACTTCGCCCTCACCGTGGCGCTGATCACCCCGCTCGGCCCGCTCCTCTACAAGATCGCCTATCGGCCGATCGCCGATGCCTCGGTGTTGACCCTGCTCATCGCCTCGGTCGGTGTCCATCTGGCGCTGGTCGGCCTCGGCCTCGTCTTCTTCGGCGCCGAAGGGCTGCGGGCGCCGGCCGTCTCCGACCTGATGTTGACGGTCGGACCGCTCATCGTCACCGCCCAGTCGATCGCCGTCTATGTGGTGACGGCGATCGCCATCCTCGCCCTGTGGCTGTTCTTCGAGCGCACCCTGTGGGGCAAGGCGCTGCGCGCCACCGCGGTCAACGGCCTCGGCGCGCGGCTCGTCGGCATCCGCACCGCGTTTTCCGGCACGCTCGCCTTCGCGCTCGCGGCGAGCGTCGGAGCGCTCTCCGGTATCCTCGTCGCGCCGATGACCACGATCTACTACGACACCGGTTTCCTCATCGGCCTCAAGGGCTTCGTCGCCGCCATCATCGGCGGGCTGGCGAGCCATCCGTTGACGGCGCCCGCCGCGTTGGCGGTCGGAACGGTGGAGAGCCTCGCCGCCTTCTTCGCCTCGGACATGAAGGAGATCGTCGTCTTCTCGCTGATCCTGCCGGTGCTGGTGTGGCGCTCGCTCACCGCGACCCACGTCGAGGAGGAGGATTGATCCCATGAGCCCGCGCCGCCTCCTCACCGCCTTCGTCGTGGTCCTGGCCCTGGTGCCGGTGATCCCCGGCGTGCCCGTCTTCTGGATCACGCTCCTCGGCAACATCGGCCTCGCCGCGCTGGTCGCCATGGGACTGGTGCTGCTCACCGGCGTCGGTGGCATGACCTCCTTCGGCCAGGCCGCCTTCTGCGGCTTCGGCGCCTATGCCAGCGCCGTCCTCACCGTGTCCTGGGGCTGGAACCCCTGGGCGACGCTGCCGGTGTCGCTCGCCGTCTCCGGCGCCGCCGCGGTCGTCCTCGGCCTCCTCACCGTGCGCCTCTCCGGTCACTTCCTGCCGCTCGGCACCATCGCTTGGGGTCTGGCGCTCTACTACCTCTTCGGCAACCTCGAGATCCTCGGCCGCCACGACGGCATTTCCGGCATCCCGCCGCTGTCGATCGGCGGTTATGCGCTGACCGATCCCCGCACCGTCCATTGGCCGATCTGGGGCGCGGTGATCGTCGCCGGCATCGCCACCACCCGGCTGCTCGACAGTCGCGTCGGCCGCGCCATCCGGGCGCTGCGCCGCGGCCAACTGGCGGCGGAGGCCTTCGGCATCGACGCCTCGACCACCAAGCTGATCGTCTTCGTCTATGCCGCGCTCCTCGCCGGCCTCTCCGGCTGGCTCTACGCCCATGTCCAGCGCACCGTCACCCAGACGCCCTTCGGTGTGTCGGCCGGCATCGAATACCTGTTCATGGCCGTCGTCGGCGGCTCCGGCCAGGTGTGGGGCGCGGTCGTCGGCGCCGGACTGGTGACGCTGTTGAAGGAGGCGCTGCAGCGTCTCGTCCCGGTGCTGTTCGGCACCGGCGCCCAGCTCGAGGGCGTGGTCTTCGGCGTCGTCCTGGTGGCGCTGCTGCAGGTGGCGCGCGACGGGCTGTGGCCGCGACTGGCGGCCTTGCTGCCGGCCCGCCTGCGTCCTCCGCCCGAGCCGGCCGAGGATCTGACGCGCCGGTCGATCGACACCACCCGTAAGACGCCGCTGCTCGTCCTCGACGGGGCGCGCAAGCAGTTCGGCGGCCTGACCGCGGTCAACAACGTCTCCTTCCAGGTCGGCCGCGGCGAGATCGTCGCCCTGATCGGCCCCAACGGCGCCGGCAAGAGCACGACCTTCAACCTGATCACCGGCGTCACCCGCCTGACCGCCGGTCGGGTGAGTTTCGACGGCATCGAGATCGGCGGGACGTCACCGCAGGCGATCGCCCGCCGCGGCGTCGCCCGCACCTTCCAGCACGTCAAGCTCAACCCCGACATGACGGTGCTGGAGAACGTCGCCCTCGGCGCTCACTTGCGTGGGCGTTCCGGAGTGATCGCCGCCATCCTGCGCCTCGACCGCCGCGACGAGGCCCGCCTCCTCGCCGAGGCGGCCAAGCAGATCGAACGCGTCGGGCTCGCCGAACACATGATGAAACCGGCGGGCTCGCTGGCACTGGGTCAGCAGCGGGTGGTCGAGATCGCCCGCGCGCTCGCCATGGATCCGGAGCTGCTGCTCCTCGACGAACCGGCAGCGGGTCTGCGCCATTTCGAGAAAGGGGCGCTCGCCGACCTGTTGCGCCGGCTCCGAGCCGAGGGCGTCTCGGTCCTGCTGGTGGAGCACGACATGGGCTTCGTCATGGGGCTGACCGACCACATCGTGGTGCTCGATTTCGGCACCAAGATCGCCGAGGGGCCGCCGGAGGTGATCAAGACCCACCCGGCGGTGCTCGAGGCCTATCTCGGAGGCGCGGCATGAGCGACGTCCTGCTCGAACTCGACGACGTCACGGTCGCCTACGGCAAGGTCCAGGCGGTGCGTGGCGTCTCGCTCGCCGTCCGCGCCGGCGAGATCGTCACGGTGATCGGCGCCAACGGCGCCGGCAAGTCGACGCTGCTCAACGCCACCATGGGGGCGCTCCCCGCCGCCGGCGCGGCCCGCTTCGCCGGAGCCGATCTCGCCCGCCTCGGCGTCGAGGACCGCGTGGCGCTCGGGCTCTGTCTGGTGCCGGAGCGGCGAGAGCTCTTCTCCACCATGACGGTCGAGGACAATCTGGTGCTCGGCGGCTTCCGCGTGCCGCGCGCCGAGTCGCGTCGCATCCTCGCCGAGGTCTACGAGCGTTTCCCGCGTCTGCGCGAGCGCCGCGACCAGACGGCCGGTACCATGTCGGGCGGCGAACGTCAGATGCTCGCCATGGGCCGGGCGCTGATGAGCCGGCCGAAGCTCCTCATGCTCGACGAGCCGAGCCTCGGCCTCGCGCCGCGCATCGTCGCCGACATCTTCCGCATCATCGCCGACCTCAGGGCGACCGGTGTCGCCATCCTGCTGGTCGAGCAGAACGCCCGCGCCGCGCTCGCCGCCGCCGACCACGCCCATGTGATGGAGCTCGGCGAGGTGATCGCCTCGGGCCCCGCCGCCGACCTCGCCCGCGACGAGCGCATCGTCCAGAGCTACCTCGGCATCCACTGATCCCGGAGCACCCGATGTCCTATCGCGCCCCCGTCGCCGACATGCTGTTCACCCTGACGAAGGTGGCGCGCGCCCCCGGGAGCGAACCGCCGCTGCCGCTCGACGACCTCGCCGCCATCCTCGACGAGGCGGCCCGCTTCACCGAGGACCGCGTCGCCCCCCTCGATCGCACCTCCGACACCGTCGGCGCCGCGTGGACCGACGGGTACGTCGCCACCCCGCCGGGCTTCCGCGAGGCCTATGCCGATTGGGCCGCCGCCGGCTGGAACGGCACGTCGTTGCCGGAGGAATTCGGCGGCTCCGGCCTGCCCACCGCGGTCGGCACCGCATCGATGGAGATGCTGACGTCCGCCTGCATGGCGCTCTCCACCCTGCCGGTGCTGAGCCAGGGCGCCACCGACGCCATCGAGGCGCACGCCTCCGAGGCGTTGAAGGCGAAGTACCTGCCGAAACTCGTCTCGGGCGAGTGGACGGGGACGATGAACCTGACCGAGCCGCAGGCCGGCTCCGACGTCGGCCTGTTGCGCAGCCGCGCCGTGCCGGCCGGCGACGGGTCTTGGCGGATCACCGGCTCGAAGATCTTCATCACCTTCGGCGAGCACGACCTCGCCGAGAACATCGTCCATCTGGTGCTCGCCCGCACCCCCGATGCTCCGGCGGGGGTCAAGGGCATCTCGCTCTTCCTGGTGCCGAAGTTCCTGGTCGCCGACGACGGGTCGCTGGGGCCACGCAACGACGTGCGCTGCGCCGGCATCGAGCACAAGCTCGGCATCAAGGGTTCGCCCACCTGCACCATGGTCTACGGCGACGCCGGCGGCGCCGTCGGCTGGCTGGTCGGCGAGGAGAACAAGGGGCTGGCCTGCATGTTCACGATGATGAACAAGGCGCGGCTCGCCACCGGTCTGCAAGGCGTCGCCATCGCCGAGAAGGAAGGGGCGATCCAGGCCGCGAAGATCCTGCGCGAGTGGATCAAGAAGACCAAGGACGCGCCGCTCGAGATCAAGGGCGGCGTGGTCGAAGGCACCGCGTTCGTTGG
>CALMYM010000265.1 GCA_937873675.1 uncultured Alphaproteobacteria bacterium
GGGCGTCGCCATGTTGCGGCGGACGAGGGCGGGATAGACGCCGAGAAAGGCCTCGCCGACCGCGCGGGTGAAGGCGAAGTCAGCCTCGAAGTCGCCGGCGTCGAGATAGTCGTAGAAGATGCCGCCGACGCCGCGCATCTCGTTGCGGTGCTTCAGGAAGAAATACTCGTCGCACCACGCCTTGTAGCGCGGGTAGTCGGCGACGGCGTGCGCCTCACAGGCGGCCTCCATCGCGGCATGGAAGGCGATCGTGTCGGCGTCTTCCCGGGTACGGCGGCGATCGAGCACCGGCGTCAGATCGGCGCCGCCGCCGAACCAGCGCTTCGTCGTCACCACGTGGCGGGTGTTCATGTGGACCGCCGGCACGTTGGGGTTCCACGGGTGGGCGATGAGCGAGATGCCGGAGGCCCAGAAGCGCGGATCCTCCGCCGCCCCGGGGATCTCCTTGCGGAATTCCGGCGCGAACTCGCCGTGGACGGTGGAGACGTGGACGCCGACCTTCTCGAACACCCGGCCGTGCATCATCCCCATCACGCCGCCGCCGCCGGGGCCGGCGGTGACGTCGGTGCGTTGCCAGGGAGTGCGGACGAAGCGGCCGGGCGCGGCGTCGATGCCGGGGGTGGCGATCTCGTCCTCGAGCGCTTCGAAGGCGGCGCAGATCCGATCGCGCAGGATGGCGAACCAGGCGGCGGTGTCGGCCTTCAACGTGGCGAGGTCGGTCTGGGTCACGGGGCGTCTCCGGGTGGCGTGGGGTCGGGTGGTGGGAAGCCGTGGGTCCGGCGCAGCGCTTCTCCGAGCACCATGACGGCGGCGACCGCGACGTTGAGCGAACGCATCCCCGGCCGCATCGGCACGAGGAGGCGAGCATCGGCGCTCGCATGGACCTCGTCGGGCACGCCGGCGGATTCTCGGCCGACCATGATCACGTCGCGATCATCGAAGGCGAAGTCGACGTAGGGCGTGGTGGCGCGGGTGGTCAAGAGCACCAGCCGACGGCCGCTCGCACGACGGGCCGCGTCGAAGGCGCTCCAGCCGGTGTGGCGGGTGAGGACGGCGGCGTCGAGATAGTCCATGCCGGCGCGCCTGAGGTTGCGGTCGGTGACGGCGAAGCCGGCCGGCTCGATCAGGTCGACGGCGAGGCCGAAGCAGGCGGCGGCGCGCAGCAGCGTGCCGGTGTTCTGCGGGATGTCGGGCTGGTAGAGGGCGAGGCGCAGGTCGGTCATGGCGAAAAAGCGGCGGTGGCGTGGCGGAGAATCGGGTGTAGCGGGACGCCTCGCTCGTTTCGAGGGATCCGGCGGCGGCGACGGCTCGAACAGGAAACAGCGCCGATTCGCCGCAGTCCAGAGCGGCAACCGTGCCACAACTCGAATAAATTGCTTGGAATTGGGCCAAGGTGGCAGAGACGAGTGACATCCCGTCGCTGGACATCTCGGCGACCAGATGTCAAAACGGCGGCCGATCGGACACTGGGCGCTTTCCGGCTCCCGGTGTCCTGTTTCTCAGCGCAATTCCTTCCTGCGCACGCGTGGTTGATCCGGTTGCTCTTCGGGGTGTCGGAACGCGACGCGAGAGTCGGAAGGCCAAGATCCGACGACATGCGAGAGGATCCGACCTTGGCTACCATGGACACCGCAGAACCGTCGCGCCGCGACTTCCTCTACATCGCCACGGGCGCCGTCGCCGCCGTGGGCGCCGCTTCGGCGGTGTGGCCGTTCATCGACCAGATGAACCCCGACGCCTCGGCGCTGGCGCTCGCTTCCACCGAGGTCGACGTCTCGGCCGTCGCTCCGGGCCAGATCATCACCGTGAAGTGGCGCGGCAAGCCGGTGTTCATCCGCAACCGTACGCCGGACGAGATGAAGGCGCTCGCGGCGATGGACGTGAAGAGCCTCAAGGACCCGCAGTCGGACGCCGACCGCGTCAAGAAGGGCCACGAGAACCTGCTCGTCGTCGTCGGCGTGTGCACCCACCTGGGCTGCGTGCCGCTCGGCAACGCCGGCGATCACCACGGCTGGTTCTGCCCCTGCCACGGTTCGCACTACGACGCCTCGGGCCGCATCCATGCCGGTCCCGCGCCCCTCAACCTGCCCGTCCCGCCCTACGAGTTCATCTCGGACAAGGTCGTGAAGATCGGCTGACCCCAGCGCCTCAGGAGAGCAAGACATGAGCGGTCATTCGACCTACACGCCGTCCAATGGCTTCACGCGCTGGATCGACGAGCGTCTGCCGATCATCCGGTTGAGCTACGACAGCTTCGTCGCCTATCCGACGCCGCGTAACCTCAATTACTGGTGGACGTTCGGCGGCATCCTCTCGATGATGCTGGCGGTGCAGCTGATCACCGGCATCGTCCTGGTGATGCACTACACCCCGAACACCGCGATGGCCTTCGCCTCCGTCGAGCACATCATGCGCGACGTGAACTGGGGCTGGCTCCTGCGCTACATGCACGCCAACGGCGCGTCGATGTTCTTCATCGCCGTCTACATCCACATCCTGCGCGGCATGTACTACGGCTCCTACAAGGCTCCGCGCGAGATCCTGTGGATCCTCGGCGTCGTCATCTTCCTCCTGATGATGGCCACCGCCTTCATGGGCTACGTGCTGCCGTGGGGCCAGATGTCGTTCTGGGGCGCCACCGTCATCACCAACCTGTTCTCGGCCATTCCGGTGATCGGCGATCCGATCGTCATCTGGCTGTGGGGCGGGTTCTCGGTCGACAACCCGACCCTCAACCGCTTCTTCTCGCTGCACTACCTGCTGCCGTTCGTCATCGCCGCGGTGGTCGCCCTGCACGTCTGGGCGCTGCACGTCGTCGGTCAGAACAACCCGGCGGGCGTCGAGGTGAAGTCCGAGCAGGACACCGTCGCCTTCACCCCCTACGCGACGCTGAAGGACGCCTTCGGCATGGCGGTGTTCCTGGTGTTCTTCGCCTGGTTCCTGTTCTACACGCCGAACTACATGGGCCATCCGGACAACTACATCCCGGCGAACCCGATGGTGACCCCGGCGCACATCGTTCCGGAATGGTACTTCCTGCCGTTCTACGCGATCCTGCGCTCGGTGCCGGACAAGCTCGGCGGCGTCATCGCCATGTTCGGCTCGATCGCCGTGCTGTTCGTCCTGCCCTGGCTCGACACCTCGAAGGTGAAGTCCGGCCGCTATCGTCCGCTCTTCAAGCAGTTCTTCTGGCTCCTGGTGATCGCCGGTCTCGGCCTCGGTTACCTCGGCTCGCAGCCGGCCGAAGGCGGCTACGTCATCGCGTCGCGTATCCTGACCGCTTGGTACTTCTTCCACTTCCTGGTGATCCTGCCGGTCCTCGGCCTCATCGAGAAGCCGAAGCCGGTGCCGGAGTCGATCACGGCCGACGTCCTCGCCAAGAACGCGGCCCACTGAACCGAAGAGATCGGGAGACACGAAAAATGACCATGATCCTTTCCGGTTCGAAGATCGCGCGGGCCTTCGGCGCCCTCGCTCTGACGGCGGGGCTCGCCCTCGGCGTTCAGTCGGCGCAGGCGTCGGAGACGGCGCACGGCCCCAAGGTGGAGATGCAGTCCTGGAGCTTCGCCGGTCCGTTCGGCCGCTTCGACAAGGGCCAGCTGCAGCGCGGGTACAAGGTGTACAAGGAGGTTTGCGCCGCCTGTCACTCGATGAACCTCCTCGCCTACCGCAATCTCGCGGACGCGGGCGGCCCGGGCTTCACCATGGACCAGGCCAAGGCGCTCGCCGCCGAGATCAAGGTGAAGGACGGCCCGAACGACGCGGGTGAGATGTTCGAGCGCAACGGCCGGACGTCCGACCGCTTCCCGGCGCCCTTCGCCAACGACGAGGCGGCGCGCGCGGCCTTCGGCGGCGCCCTGCCGCCGGATCTGTCGCTGATCGGCAAGAACCGCGCGGCGCACCGCGGCGGCCTGTCGTTCATGGCCGATCCCTTCACGCTCTATGCGGAAGCCGGCCCGGACTACGTCTTCAACCTGATGACCGGCTACGTCGACGCGCCCGCCGGCACCACCTGCGACGGCGCGCTGCAGTACAACCAGTCCTTCATCGGTGGTACGTGCATCGCCATGCCGAACCCGCTGAGCGAGGGCATGGTGACCTACGACGACGGCACCAAGGGCACCGTCGAGCAGTATGCCCGTGACGTCTCGGCCTTCCTGATGTGGGCGGCCGAGCCGAAGCTCGAGGCGCGCAAGTCGACCGGCCTCAAGGTCATCCTGTTCCTGGTGGTTCTGGCCGGCCTGCTCTACCTGTCGAAGCGCAAGATCTGGTCGAACGTCGCCCACTGAGGCGGTTTCGATCGACGCGAACGCGAGGGCTCCCGGGCGACCGGGGGCCCTCGACTTTTTCGTGGGCTCGCTGGTGACGACACGGATTGCATCGCGGCGCGAAATGCCGACACTGCGGCGGACGAGACGACGGGGGAAGCGATGACGGCATCGGTGATCGGGGTGATCGGCGGATCGGGGCTCTACGATCTGCCGGGGGTGACGAATGCGCGTTGGGTGACGGTCGACAGTCCCTGGGGGACGCCGTCGGACCAGCTGTTGATCGGCGAGATCGCGGGCAAGAAGCTGGTCTTCCTGCCGCGTCACGGTCGCGGCCATCGCATTCCGCCCTCGGACATCGACTATCGCGCCAACATCGACGCGATGAAGCGCGCCGGCGTCACCGACATCGTCTCGGTGTCCGCCGTCGGCTCCTATCGCGAGGAACTGGCGCCGGGCACCTTCGTGCTGGTCGACCAGTTCGTCGATCGCACGACGCGGCGGGCGTCGTCGTTCTTCGGACCGGGCTGCGTCGGTCACGTCGCCTTCGGCCACCCGACCAGCCCCGGCATCATGGACCGGCTCGAGGCGGCGGCGCTGGCCGAGGACATCGCGCATCGGCGCGGCGGCACCTACGTGTGCATGGAGGGGCCGCAGTTCTCCACCGAAGCCGAGAGCCGCTGGTACAAGTCGGCCGGCTTCGACGTCATCGGCATGACCAACATGCCGGAGGCCAAGCTCGCCCGCGAGGCGGAGATCCCCTACGCCACCGTCGCCATGGTCACCGACTACGACTGCTGGCACCCGGATCACGACCACGTCGACGTCCTCTCGGTGATCAAGGTGGCGCACGCCAACGCCGACAAGGCGCGCCGGCTCGTCGCCCGCTTCGCCACCGACTTCCCCGCCGAGCACCCGGCCTGTCCGATCGGTTCGGACAAGGCGCTGGAGCACGCCATCATGACGGCGCACGAGGCGCGCGACCCGGCGTTGCTGGGCAAGCTCGACGCGGTGGCAGGGCGCGTGTTGAAGGCCCGTTCATGACCGACATCGTGATGGACGTGGTGGCGCGGGTGCGGGGCGGCCGTGTCGAGAACACGGACGACGCCTGGGGCGACGTCGAGGCCGACGTCGTGCTCGCCGCCGATCTGCCCGAGACGGCCTTCGCCGGGCTCGACCAATTCTCCCACGCGGTGATCGTCTTCCACTTCGACATGATCGATCCGGAGACGATCGTGACGGGCGCGCGGCGGCCGCGCGGCAATCCGGACTGGCCGGAGGTCGGCATCTTCGCCCAGCGCGGCAGCCCGCGGCCGAACCGCATCGGGGTGACGACGGTGGAGATCGTCGCGGTCGAGGGGCGTCACCTCAAGGTGCGCGGGCTCGACGCCATCGACGGGACGCCGGTGCTCGACATCAAGCCCGTCATGCGCGGGTTCGAACCGCGTGGGCGAATTCGCGAGCCCGACTGGGCGGCCGAGATCATGAAGGACTACTGGTGATGAACCTCAGAGATTCGATCCGCACCATCCCGGACTATCCCAAGCCGGGGATCATGTTCCGCGACATCACCACGCTGCTCGGAAGCCCGCGGGCCTTCCGCCGCGCCGTCGACGAGCTGGTGCAGCCGTGGGCGGGGCTGAAGATCGAGAAGATCGCCGGCATCGAGGCGCGCGGATTCATCCTCGGCGGCGCGGTGGCGCATCAGCTCTCCGCCGGCTTCGTGCCGATCCGCAAGAAGGGCAAGCTGCCGCACGAGACGGTGTCGATCGCCTATTCCCTCGAATACGGCGTCGACGAGATGGAGGTGCATCGCGACGCGGTGTTGGCGGGTGAAAAGGTGATCCTGGTCGACGACCTGATCGCCACCGGCGGCACCGCCTGCGCCGCGGCCCAGCTCCTCCGGAACCTCGGGGCGGAAGTGGTCTCGGCCTGCTTCATCGTCGACCTTCCGGAACTCGGCGGCCGCGCCAAGCTCGAGGCGATGGGCGTGCCGGTCCGCGTGCTGGTCGAGTTCGAGGGACACTGATACCGAACCGACGAAGTTTCGGCCTTTTCGAAACTTCGTCGGTGAAGGCG
>CALMYM010000266.1 GCA_937873675.1 uncultured Alphaproteobacteria bacterium
CCGATGCCCCCACCGTCACCGCACCTCCCGTGCGGTCGCGACGAAATCGGGATCCACGCCGAAGAAGGGAGTTTCTCGATCACGCCACACATCGATCGAGGGGCCCCGGCGGTGTCGTCACGGACACGAGGTCGCGACGAGCTTGTAGTGATCCGGCTCCACCATCCTCCGCGTCTCGATGTAGACCGCCGGAGAACGCATCCGATCCCAACGATCGCCGGAAACGACCCAGCCCACCGACTTCTTCTGAACCAGTTTTCCGCGCGTGTTCACCACGTAGGTCGCGGGTACGTATTCTTTCTTATAACAGGCGATGTACTGCGAATGAGCCTGCTTCACCGCGTAAGTTTCCGCGTGGGCAGCGCCCGTCATGGCCAATACACCCAACGACGTGGCAGCGATAAGAAATTTATTCATGACTGCTCCTCCATCGGTCATGACCTCTTCAATGCCGCAACGGAAAGGCTAGTCACAAATTTTCAGAAGGTCAAACAAGACAAGGGATACCAATACGCTCGACAGTGAGCCATATACGAAACGAGGTGCGAGACGATGCTCGCACCTCGTAATTTTATACGATGATTGTTTTGACGAGGCGTAACTCAGCGCGGAACAACCGAGAAGCGTGGTGCCGCACTCGCGAAGGCCGAGGTAGGCGCGCCGGTCGTGCCCGTGGCGAGCCCGCGAACGGTGCCGCCGCCGGCGGCCGCGCCGTTGAGCTGATAGAGCCCGCGCTTCTCGGTCATCGGCTTGAAGGCGTCGGTGAGACCGACCACCGTTTCGGCCGCGCCGAGCACCAGGAAACCGTCCGCCGGCATCTGCTTCGAGATCCGCCCCAGGATGTCGATCTTGGTCGGGTTGTCGAAATAGATCAGCACGTTGCGGCAGAAGACGATGTCGAACTGGCCGAGCGAGGAGAACGCCTCGAGCAGGTTCAGCTTGCGGTACTGCACCATCGAGCGCAGCGTCGAGGAGATCTGCCAGGTGTCGCCGTTCTGGGTGAAGTACTTGAGCAGGTGGTTGATCGGCAACCCGCGCTGCACCTCGAACTGCGAATAGACGCCGGCCTTGGCCTTTTCCAGCACCTCGTTGGAGAGGTCGGTGCCGACGATCTCGATGCGCCAGCCGGCGAGCTTCGCCTCCTGCTCCTTGAGGCACATGGCGAGCGAATAGGGCTCCTGGCCCGTCGACGCGGCGGCGCACCAGATACGCAGACGGCGCTCGCGCGACCGCGCCTGCAGCATCGACGGCAGCATGGTGTCGACGAAATGCTCGAACGGCGTCTTGTCGCGGAAGAAGAACGACTCGTTGGTGGTCATCGCCTCGACCACCGCATCGCACAGCACGCTCTGCCCCGGTTCCTTCATCTTGGCGACCAGCGCCGAGATCGAAGCGAGTCCGGCCTTGCGCGCCACGGGCAGGAGCCGGCTCTCGATCAGGTACTGTTTCTCCGCCGTCAGAACGAGACCCGACTGCTGCTTGAGATAGCCCCTCAGATAGTCGTACTCGTTCGGCGTCATCGCCTTCCCCCCAGGATACGCATGATCTTGCCGCCGATCTGGTCGAGCGGCAGGATCTCGGCAGCGGCACCCGCCTGCGCCACGGCGCCCGGCATGCCCCACACCACACTCGATTCCTCGTCCTGCGCGATCACCGACCCGCCACCGTCGGCGATGCGTTTGGCGCCCGCGGCACCGTCGTGGCCCATGCCGGTGAGGACGCAGGCCAGGATCGCCGAACCGAAGAGCGGCACGGCGCTGTCGAACAGCGGATCGACCGCCGGCTTGCAGAAGTTTACCGGCGGCTGATCGTTGAGCAGCACGACCGTCTCGGCTCCCTGCTTGCCGATCACCATGTGCTTGCCGCCCGGCGCCACGTAGATACGTCCCGGCATCAACGGCTCGCCGTGGACGCCTTCCGCCGCACGGCGACCGGCCGCCTTGGGGATGTGCTCCGCCAGAATGGCGGTGAAGGTCGCCGGCATGTGCTGGGTGATCAGCACCGGCACGTTGGCGATCGCCGAACCGATCTCGCCGAAGAGCTTGGTCAGCGCCTGCGGACCACCGGTCGACGAACCGATCAGCAGCACCCGCGGTGTGACCGACGAATAGGACCTGAGCTGCGCCGAGGTCGTCGGTGCCGCCATGCGCGGCTGCGACGGTGCGAAGGACCGCGCCGGCCCGGCCGGAGCCGCCGAAGACGTCGGAGCGGGCGCGTAGGCGCGCGGCGCGGGGGAGGCGCCGCCGCGACCGGCGCGCATCAACGCGCGCTGGCCCAGCGCCTTGACCTTCTGGATCACCTCGTTGCGGAAGTCGGCCGAGGTGGTGACACCGGAGTTCGATTCCGGCTTCGGCACGTAGTCGGCCGCACCCAGCGACAGACACTTGAGCGAAATCTCGGCATTGCGCCGGGTCAGCGTCGAGGCCATCACCACGACGAGGCCGGGCTTGGCCTTGAGCAGCAGCGGCAGCGCCGTGATGCCGTCCATCTCCGGCATCTCGACGTCGAGCACCACCACGTCCGGATTGGACCGAGCGACGTCGTCGACCGCGAGCTTGCCGTTGCGATGACTGGCGACCACCGCCAGAGCCGGATCCTCGTCGATCCACCGGCCGATGAGGCCGCGCACGACGACGGAGTCGTCGACGACCATGACGCGGATCGGATCCGTGACGGTTGCGCTCGGTCTGTCGACCGCCGCGCTCGAGCCGAATGCCATGTCGACCTCCGTCAGATCAGGCCGACTTCGGCGAACTTCGCTTCCACGATCTCGCGGTCGAACGGCTTCATGATGTATTCGTCGGCGCCGGCGCGCATCGCCTTGGCGATGTGCGAGACGTCGTTCTCGGTGGTGCAGAACACCACCTTCGGCTTCTCGCCGCCGGGCTCACGGCGCAGCTGCGCCAGGAACTCGAGGCCGTCCATCACCGGCATGTTCCAGTCCAGCAGGATGGCCTCGGGCATCTCCTTGCGGCAGATGTCGAGCGCCTTCAGCCCGTCCTCGGCCTCGGAGATCTCGAAGGACAGATCCTCGAGGATGCGCCGCGCGACCTTGCGGATGACGCTCGAGTCGTCGACGACCAGGCAATTCTTCATCGTGATCACTCCAGATCGATCGCTTGCGTCAGGCCGCGGCTGCTTCGGACATGCCGCCGAGGACCCGGTCGACGTCGAGGATGACCATCAGCTGTCCGTTGAGCCGATGGACGCCACCCGAGATCGCCGTCCAACGCGCGTCGAGATTGACGGGGTTCGCCTCGCGCCCGGCCGTCGGCAGATCGAGCACTTCTCCGACGTTGTCGATGAGCAGGCCGTAGCTCTCGCCCTTCGATTCGATGCCGACCGCCATCGCGGTGCCACCGTCGTCGCGGGGCGGCAGATGCAGGCGCCGCCGCATGTCGATCGCGGTGACGATGCGGCCGCGCAGGTTCAGCACGCCGGCGATCTCCGGCCGCGACAGCGGCACACGGGTGATCGAGTCGGGCACGAAGACGTCGTGTACCCGCTCGATCGGCAGTCCGAACAACTGCCCGCCGATCACCACCGTGACGTACTGGATGGACTCGTTGTGACCGTTGACGTCGTCGCTCATGCGGCAACTCCGAATTCGTGGGTGGTGACTTCCTTGAGCGCGGCGATCAGGCCCGGACGGTCGAACTTGGCGATGTAGTCGTCGAAGCCGGACTGGCGTCCGCGTTCGATCGACGCCGGCGTGCACATCGACGACAGCGCCAGGATCGGGATCTGGCGAAGACGCGGATGACGCTTCACCGCCTCGGCGAACTCGAAGCCGTTCATCTCGGGCATCTCGATGTCGGAGACGATGACGTCGAAGCGCCGGCCGTGCTCGAGCATGTCGAGGGCTTCCGGCGCCGAGGCGCAGACGGTCACCTGATAGCCGGCCGCCTTGAGCACCGGACCGAGCATGTTGCGGAAGAACGGCGCGTCGTCGATGAACAGCAGCGACCGGGTCAGCGCCTCGCTGGAGATCTCCTTGCGACGGAACCAGTCCTCGAAGGCCTGCGGCAGGAAGTGGCCGATGTCGACCACCTCGGTCGCCTTGCCCTTGATCACCGCCGAGCCGAGCATGCCGGCGCGTTCGGAGCCGACCTCGATCTCCAGGCGATCCTCGACGATGTCGATGATCTCGTCGACCACCAGACCCATCGAACGGCCGGCGTCGGAGAACACCAGCATCGGCAGGCTGCCCTCGGTCTTGCGCTGGGCGAATTCGTCGAAATAGACCAGCGGCATCAGCGAGCCGCGGTACTGGACGAGATCGCGGCCGTTGGAGCGTTCGACCTTGTCGATCGAGAACTCCTCGAGGCGGGTGACCAGCGACAGCGGCACCGCCTTGGGCTCGTCGGAGCCGGCGCGGAACAAGAGCAGCGACACCATCTGCGCGGTGTCGCGCGTCCGCTCTTCCTCGTGATCGGCTTCCTCGGAGGTGCCGGCCGACTGGCTCGGACCGATCGCCTGGGCGATGCCGTTCGGATCGACGATCATGATCACCGAGCCGTCACCGAGGATGGTGTTGCCGGAGAACATGTTGATGTGACGCAGCATCGTCGACATCGGCTTGACCACGATTTCTTCGGTGTGGAACACCGCGTCGACCACCACGCCGAAGGTCTGCTGACCGACCTGCATGACGACGATGAAACCGTCCTCCTCCGACACCGGCTGGGTCGCCTCGGCGCCGATCGAAGTGATGTCGAGCAGGCGCGACAGATGGACGAGCGGCAGGAGCTTGTTCCTGAGGCGCAGGACCGGCGTGTCGCGGATGCGTTCGATGCGATGCTCGGAATTCTGCTGAGCCCTGACCAGTTCGACCACCGACAGCTGCGGAATGGCGAAGCGGTCGCCGGCCGACTCGACGATCAGCGTCGAGACGATGGCCAGCGTCAGCGGGATCTTGATGGTGAAGGTGGTGCCCTTGCCGGCCACGCTCTTCAGATCGACGGTGCCGCCGATCGCGTCGATGTTGGTCTTGACCACGTCCATGCCGACGCCGCGGCCGGAGACGTTGGTGACCTTGGCGGCGGTGGAGAAGCCGGGCGCGAAGACGTACTTGAAGATCTGCGCTTCCGACATCTTCTCGACTTCGAACTCGGTGGCGAGCCCGTTGTCGACGATCTTGTTGCGGATCTTGTCGATGTCGAGACCGCGTCCGTCGTCGGCGATCTCGATGATGATGTGGCCGCCCTCGTGATAGGCGGAGAGGCGGATCGTGCCCTTGTCCGGCTTGCCCGCCGCCTTGCGCTGTTCCGGACCCTCGAGCCCGTGATCGGCGGAGTTGCGCACCATGTGGGTGAGCGGATCCTTGATCAGCTCCAGCACCTGACGGTCGAGTTCGGTCTCCTGACCGATCATCTCGAGGTCGATGTGCTTGCCCAGTTCGGACGAGAGATCGCGGACGATGCGCGGCAGCTTCTGCCAGGCGTTGCCGATCGGCTGCATGCGGGTCTTCATCACCCCTTCCTGCAGCTCGGCGGTGACGTTGGAGAGCCGCTGCAGCGGCACCTTGAATTCGGAATCCTCGTGACGGCGGACGATCTCGAGCAGCTGGTTGCGGGTCAGCACCAGCTCCGAGACCATGGTCATGAGATGTTCGAGCGTGTCGACGGCGACGCGGATCGTCTGAGCCGAGACACCGCCGGCCTTGGTCTCGCCATCGCCGTCCTTGGCCTCGGCCTTGGGCTGGGCGGCGCGCGCCGGGCGCGCCGCGGGAGCGGGCGCCGGTTCGGCGGCGGCCGCCGCCGGGGCCGGTTCGGCCGCCCGGTCGGGTTCGACCACGGTCTCGCGGAAGGCGCGCTCCAACTCGTCGAGCGACACTTCGCCCGGACGCAGCTGCCGCTCCAGCACCTGATAGATCAGTGCGCCCTCGGTGTGCTTCGGCGTCTCGACCACCGGCTCCGGCGGCTTGCCGGCCTCGGCCATGCGCTCGAGCTGGGAGATGAGATCCTCGTCCGATCCGGCCGGTTCGGTCTCGCTCGCTTCGAGATCGGCGACGAGCTGCTTGATCCGGTCGATCGACTGGAGAACCAGCGTCACCGCGGCCTCCGTGACCGGCACGCCGTCGCGGAACTTGCCCATCAGCGTCTCGGCCGCGTGGGCGATCGCTTCGAGCCGCGGCAACCCGAGGAAGCCACAGGTTCCCTTGATGGTGTGGACCAGACGGAAGATGTTTCCGAGGATCTTCTCGTTGTTCGGGTCCTGCTCGAACTTGACCAGTTCGACGTCGACGACGTCGAGGCTCTCGTTCGTTTCCGTGAGGAATTCGCGCAGCAGATCGTCCATGGCCCCTACCTTGTGTCCGGTCGTCGACGGGGTCGTCGGGCGGGAGGTCTCCCCCGGGTCATGGGACGAGTATCGAGTCAAAGCGTTAAGAGAGGATTGCCGGAAACTTTCCCATTCGAGCCGGATGGAAAGAACTCGCTAGGATTCGACCGCCTTCCCCCACGAGATGCGGCGGACCCGGCGACACAACTCCCTCGCCGTGCAGGACGTCGCCGCCACCGTCGTCGAAGAGCGCAAGTAGAAACGTGAAGTTTCAGTCGGACGAAGACGCCCCGCGCGGCAAGAAACGACGACACCGCCGAGTTCTTCGGCGGTGTCGCGCAATCATGGCCGGAAAAACCGAGCGCTGTTTCGAGCTTCGCGGCGGACCGGAACCTGCCTCAGGCGGTCGTTTCGGACGCGGTGCCTTCGCTCGCCGCGGCGTCCGCCGGCTTCGGCTCGGCGCGGAACACGACGATGTCGCCGTCCTTGCCGACGGTGACCGACATGCCGGCGGCCCGCGCCAGGAGCCCGGCGTAGATCGGCTGGATCATGTGGGCGTCGGGAACGTGGTCGCCGCTCTCACCGGCGAGGAAGCTCTCGGCGTTCGCCGGAATGCGGGCGTTGGTGCCCGAGCAGGTCAACGTGAAGGTCGGCGCCTCGGCCGCGCCGGTCACCACCACCTCGATGACGCCGCCGCGCGGAATGGCGTGGCCGGCGATGAGGATGAGGTTGAGCAGCAGCTTGACCAGGTTCTTCGGCATCAGCACCCGGGTGGCGGTCCACTGGAGCGTCGCCTTCTCGCCCGCCATGAAGCCCTTGGCGACGTTCTCCGCGTCGCCGAGATCGATCGAGGCGCCCGCCGATCCCGCCGCCCCGAAGGCGAGGCGGGGGGGGGGCTGCCTTGCGGCGGCCTGGCCCCGCCCCTTCTCGGGCACGGGCGTCGCGCAGGGGGGCAGCCCCCCGGGCCGCCCCCTCGCCCCCCGCCCTCGACGCCGTGCCCGCCGTCCCCCGGCCCCCCGTCAGGGACCGGGCCCCCCGCCGATCCCGCCGCCCCGAAGGCGAGGCGGGCGAACTGCAGCTTGGCCGAGGCCTGACGCGCACTCTTGCGGATCAGGTCCATGGCGAAGGTGCGCATGTCCTCGTTGTTGTCCTCCTCGAGCACCTCGAGCCCGTTGGTGATCGCACCGACCGGCGAGATGATGTCGTGACAGACGCGACTGGCGATGAGCGCGGCGAGATCGAGAGCGGCGATGTCCGACGTGTCGGCCATGGGCGAAGAACTCCTCGAAAGCGAGCGACGGCGGGCCCCGAGCCGCGAATCGATCGCCCGGAGTGTCCCCGAGGGTTACAGAGGTGCGCCGCGCTTTTCAAACCGCCCGGCGTCGCCGCGGATGTGGACGTCGGGGACGATCGCCGTCAGACGCTGCGACCGCGTGCGCCGGCGCCCGGCTTCTGGGCGGCCCTGAGCGCCTTGATGCGGTCGGCGAGACTGGGCCGCGGCCCGTCGCCCGAGCTCGGAGCGGCGAGGATCTCGGCGATCTTCGCCTCGCCGCCTTCCACCGCTCCGGTGAGGCGCACCATCTCGGCGGCGAGATCGGCGATCTCCTCGCGCAGCTTGCCGCGCGCCGCCGCCCCGTTGCCGCCGGGAGAAGCCCGGTCCGCCGCGCCGAGCGCCGCCGCCAGCCGCGCGCGCTCGCGCTCCGCGGCCTCCAACCGGCTCTCGAGATCCCGCTTCTCGTGCTCCAGCTGATCGACGCTGCGCTGGACGTTGTCGCCGGGCTGCGCCGCCTCGTCGCCGCCCTCGGCCTTGCGCGTCAGGGCGGCGATGCGCGCGTTCGCCGAGGTCAGCGCATGACGCGAGCGGTCGAGTTCGCGTTGCCGCCGGTCGGCGATCTCCTCGCGGTCGGCGACGTCGGCGACCAGCCGCTCGATCCGCCGATCGAGCCGGTCGGCGCGATCCTTCTCCTGCGCCACCACGGTCTCGGCGAGACCGAGCGTCTTGCGCAATTCGTCGATGCGGCCGTTCTTCTGGACGATCTCCGCTTTGAGCGCGTCGATCTGCGTCTCCTTGGCGTCGATCTCGAGCTTGCGCGAAGCGATCTCGACGTCGCGGCCGGCGACCGCACTCGCCAGCGACGAGATCGTCGTCTCGTGATCGGCGATCGTCTCTTCGTGACGGGCGATGGTCGCGGCCCGTGCCGCCAATTCCTCGGCGCGTTCGGTGAGCGCGGCGTCGCGGGCGGCGATCTCGGCGGTGAGCGCGGCCTCACGGGCGAGACCGGCCTCGACCCGGGCGATCTCGGCGTCGCGCGCCTGTCGCATCTCATCGAGGGCGATGGTCTGCCGCCCGACCGCGACCCGCTCCTCGGTGTTGCGCCGGCGCAGGTCCGACAGGGTGAGTTCGTAGCGGCGCACGTCGCGGGCGAAACGCGCCGCCTGGAGATCCTTCTCCGCCAGCGCCGCCGTCGCATCCTTCGGCACGCTGCCGGCGATCCGCGAGGTCGTGAACCGCACCGCGCGACGCCACAGCGACGCCATCAGGACGAGCGCCGTCACCGCGGCCACGAGAAAGCCGAGCGCGAACCACATCGCCCACTCGATCGTCATCGGCCGCCTCGCCCCGCTCCTGCCCCGTCCACGCCGCCGTCGGTCTCGATACCATCTTCCGCGCGCCGAGGCGACCGCTCGTCGAGGCGGAGCGCCGTCGTCGCGAAGGCCGGTGCGAGGATCAGAAGGGGTTCCAGGTGGCGGTCGGCGTGAACTTCAGATAGCCGAGGTTGACGCCGAGGCGCAGCCCGACGCCGGCCCGCACCGGCACCACGTAGATGTGATCGGCGACCAGCGCCGTCATGCCGAAGCCGCCGATGAAATAGGCCGAGCCGTCGACACCGCCGAAGCGCTGATAGAGCGCGTCGACCGAGGGCAGGTTGTAGACCAGCATCATCGTGCGGGCGCCCTCGCCGCCGAAGTCCCAGCCGATCGACGGCCCCTGCCAGAACACCTTGCTCTTGCCGCGGTCGCGGGTGTTGAGCTGACCCTCGCCGTAGCGCAGGCCGCCGACGATGGCGCCCGAGCCCTCTTCGCCGAGGATGTAGCCGTTGGGCTGGCCGTAGCGCGACACCGCCTGTTCGATCACCGTGGCGAGCCCGCCCGACACCGTGCCGAAGAACTTGTGTCCGGTGTGGACGAGTTCCTGGGTCGAATAGGTGCCGCCCCGGTCCTGCGCCGCAACCGGCTGGACGAGAGCGGCCGTGATCATCGCCACGAGGGCGACGGCGAAGGCGAATTTCGGGGCGACGATCTTGCGCATCTGGCCTCTTCCCAGCTTGTCTTCTCGAACAGGCGGGCGTCCGTGATTCGGACTTCCTCTCCTCGCGAGAGCCGCCGCCTCCCCTCCGACCCGGCGACGCGGACGGTGTCGACGGCGGCGCGACGGATCGAATCGTACATGGATCAGGTTAACGGAATTCGGCCGAAGACGCGGCGGAAACGGGGGACGGACGGTCGATCCGCCGCCGGAACTCGCCGTTTCGTTCTTCTCCTGTGCCTCGGCCTCGCCGCGCCCCTCGACGCCCTCGCCTCCGGCGGCCCGGCCGCCCCGCCTCCGGCGCCGGCGCCCGCCGCCGCGCCCGAACCGCCGCCGCCGCCACCGCCACGCCTTCCCCCGCCCGACGTCCGTCCGCCGATCGACGGGCCGATCGCCACGCCGCAGCCCAAGGCCCGCGTTCCCTATCTCGCCGACACCGTCACCGGGATCGCGCTCGGCGGCTACGATCCCGTCATCTACTTCCTCGAGGACCGCCCGGTGCTCGGCCGGGAACGCTTCCAGCTCGATTGGGGCGGCACCACCTGGTGGTTCCGCAACGAGGGCGATCTCGTCGCCTTCCGCGCCGCCCCCGAGGTCTACGCGCCCCTCTTCGCCGGCCGTTGCGCCTTCGCCGTGGCGCAGGGCCGCCCCGCCGAAGGCTCGCCGCTCCACCATCTCGTCTGGCGCGGTCGGCTGCTGCTCTTCGCCGACGCGACCTCGCGCATCGCCTTCCTGGAGGCGCCCGACCATCTCCTCGCCGAGGCCGAACGCCGCTGGCCGCGGATGGCCGTGGATCTGCAGTGACCGGAGGAGAGACGGGACCCGGTTTCGTCGACGCGGTGGAATCCCGTCCGAATCCCTCCGATACCCCGTTGTCAAAGCACGAACATTGGGATTTGATCGCTCGCTCAGGAAGCGGTCGATCGGTCCCCGTCGACGGCACCTCGGAGATCGGCCTTCTCTTTCGGCGGGCCGGACCGGAGTGTTCGCGCCGGGAATCGCCACCTCGCGGAAGGAAATTCCTCTCGCCCGATCGCTCGTCCCGGATCACCTTTCGAAACGCTCACCTCCAATAAGGACGCGAAGGAGCAATCTCGATGAAACGGACCTTCACCACGGGCGCAGCCACCCTTCTGGCGATGCTCGCCCTCGGCGTCACGGCCGCTGAGGCCAAGACCCTGGTCTATTGCTCGGAAGGCAGCCCGGAGAACTTCACCCCGGCGCTCAACACCACCGGCACCTCGTTCGACGCCGCTCGTCCGGTCTACAACCAGCTCGTCGAGTTCGAGCGCGGCACCACCAAGGTGGTTCCCGGCCTCGCCGAGAAGTGGGACATCTCCGCCGACGGCAAGACCATCACCTTCCACCTGCGCAAGGGCGTGAAGTTCCATTCCGGCGTCAACGGCTTCAAGCCGACCCGTGACTTCAACGCCGACGACGTGCTGTTCTCGTTCAATCGCCAGTGGAAGGCGGATCACCCCTACAACAAGATCTCCGGCGGCAAGTACGACTACTTCGCCGACATGGACATGCCGAAGCTGCTCGCCTCGATCGAGAAGAAGGACGCCTACACGGTCGTCATGACGCTCACCGAGCCGAACGCGCCGATCATGGCCAACCTCGCCATGGACTTCGGCACCATCCAGTCGGCCGAATACGCCGACATGCTGCTCAAGGCCGGCAAGCCCGAGCAGTTCGACCAGATCCCGGTCGGCACCGGTCCGTTCCAGTTCGTCACCTATCAGAAGGACGCGGTGATCCGGTACAAGGCCTTCGCCGGCCATTGGGGCGGCGCGGGCAAGTTCGAGGACCTCGTCTACGCCATCACGCCCGATCCGACCGCCCGCCTCGCCAAGCTGAAGAAGGGCGAGTGCCACGTCATGATGGCGCCGCGTCCCGCCGACCTCGCCGAGATCAAGGCCGATCCGGCCCTCGACCTGAAGAGCCAGCCGGGCCTCAACATCGCCTACTGGGCCTTCAACCTGACCAAGCCGCCGATGGACAACATCAAGGTGCGCAAGGCCTTCGCCGCCGCGATCGACAAGGCGGCGATCCTCAAGGAGGTCTATCAGGGCGCCGGCCAGCCGGCCAAGAACCTGATCCCGCCGACCATCTGGTCGTACAACGACAAGGTCGAAGACTTCAAATACGACCCGGAAGCGGCCAAGAAGCTGATCGCCGAGTCGGGCGTCGCCACCCCGATCAAGATCGATCTGTGGTGGATGCCGGTGCAGCGTCCCTACAACCCCAACGCCAAGCGCATCGCCGAGATGATGCAGGCCGACCTCGCCAAGATCGGCGTCGAGGCCGAGCTCAAGTCCTACGAGTGGGGCGAGTATCGCAAGCGCATGCAGGCCGGTGAGCACATCACCGGTCAGCTCGGGTGGACCGGCGACAACGGCGATCCGGACAACTTCTTCTTCCTCATCGGCTGCAACGCCGAGGGCAAGCCGGCCGGCCAGAACCTGTCGAAGTGGTGCAACAAGGACTTCAACGACAAGCTCGCCAAGGCCCGCACCCTCTCCGACATCAAGGAGCGCACCAAGCTCTACGAGGAGATGCAGGTCATCGCCAAGGAAGAGGTGCCGCAGTACACCATCGCCCACTCGGTGGTGTTCGAGCCCACCCGCAAGGAAGTGGTCGACTACAAGATCTCGCCGTTCGGCCGCCACGAGTTCTACGGCGTCGGCCTGAAGTGATCACGACCTGATCGAAACGAGAGAAGCCGGCGGAGCGCCCTGCCCCGCCGGCGACCGTTTTGGAGCGGGTTGCGATCGGGCCGTCACGAACGGATCGTAGAGGACCTGCTCGGCAACGAATACGGAGGGCTTCCGCGCCGAAGCGATCGGCTGGGAAACCGCTCCAGAGGGCGTTCGATGTTCCGCTACCTCCTCAGACGCATCGCGTTGACGGTTCCCACCTTCTTCGCGCTGATGTTCGTCACCTTCGTCGCCATTCGTCTGGTGCCGGGCGATCCCGTCGAGGTGCGGACCGGCGAACGCGGTATCCCGCCGGAGCGGCTCGCCGAATTCCGCCACCAGCTCGGCCTCGACCAGCCGATCTGGAAGCAGTTCGTCGACTATATCTGGGCACTGGTCCACGGCGATTTCGGCACCTCGATCGTCACCAACGAAAAGGTGCTGACCGAGTTCGCCACGCTCTTTCCCGCGACCATCGAACTGTCCTTGTCGGCGATGATCCTGGCGGTGGTGATCGGCGTGCCCGCCGGCACCATCGCCGCGGTGAAGCGCGGCTCGCCCTTCGACCACACCGTCATGGGCGCCTCGGTCATCGGCTTCTCGATGCCGATCTTCTGGTGGGGCCTGCTGCTCATCATGCTGGTGTCGGAGCGCTGGGGCCTCACCCCCGGCTCCGGTCGCATCGACCTGATCAAGTACTATTTCGAGCCGACCACCGGCTTCATGTTGATCGACAGCCTGCTCTCCGACCAGGAAGGGGCCTTCTGGTCGGTGGCGCACCATCTGGTGCTGCCGTCCATCGTGCTCGCCACCATCCCGCTCGCGGTCATCGCCCGCATCACCCGCTCCTCGATGCTCGAGGTGCTGAACGAGGACTATGTCCGCACCGCGCGCGCCAAGGGCCTGTCGCCGATGCGGGTCATCGGTCTGCACGCGCTGAGAAACGCGCTGATCCCGGTCATCACCTCGATCGGTCTGCAGATCGGCACGCTGCTCGCCGGCGCGGTGCTGACCGAGACCATCTTCTCCTGGCCCGGGGTCGGCAAATGGCTGATCGAGGGCATCGGTCGGCGCGACTATCCGGCGCTGCAGGGCGGCATCATGCTGATCTCGTCCATCGTCATCTTCGTCAACCTCGGCGTCGACGTGCTCTACGGCGCCATCAACCCGAGGCTGCGTCATGGCCGCTGACGTCACTTCCGCCGCCGAATCCGGGGGCATGATCGGGCCGAAGGGCCCCTTCGCCGATTTCTGGGATTCGTTCTCCGAGAACCGCGGCGCCGTCGCCGGGTTGGTGCTCCTCACGGTGATCGCCCTCACCGCGATCTTCGCCGACTTCGTCGCGCCGCATTCGCCGATCGATCAGTTCCGCGAATTCTCCAAGCTGCCGCCCGTCTGGGAGGACGGCGGCAACTGGAGCTTCCTGCTCGGCACCGACGCGCTCGGCCGTGACATGCTCTCCCGCCTCATCCACGGCGCCCGCATCTCGCTGTTCATCGGCCTCACCGTGATGGTGGTGTCGGTCACCATCGGCATCATCCTCGGCCTCGTCGCCGCCTTCGCCGGCGGCCTGACCGACATGATCATCATGCGGGTGATGGACCTGATCATCGCCGTCCCGTCGCTGGTGCTCGCCATCCTGGTCGTCGCCATCCTCGGGCCCAGCCTCGCCAACACCATCGTCGCGGTGACCGTCGTCTACCTGCCGCGTTACGTGCGTCTGGTGCGCGCCTCGGCACTGGCCGAGATCGGCAAGGACTACGTCACCGCCGCCCGCACCGTCGGTGTCGGCACGCCGCGACTGATGTTCGTGACCGTGCTGCCCAACTGCCTCGCCCCCCTCATCGTCCAGGCGGCGCTCGGCGTCTCCGACGCCATTCTCGAGGCCGCCGCCCTCGGCTTCTTGGGCCTCGGCGCCCAGCCGCCGATCCCCGAATGGGGCTCGATGCTCGCCGACAGCCGCGAATTCATCCGCTCCAATCCGTGGATCGTCACCCTGCCCGGCCTCGCCATCCTCTTCACCGTCGTCTCCATCAACCTGATGGGCGACGGCCTGCGCGACGCCTTCGACCCGAAACTGAAGCGGAGCTGAGGCCGATGAACCTTCTCGAGATCGAGAACCTGTCGGTCGACTTCGAAACCCGTTCGGGCCTCTTCCGCGCCGTCGATCGCGTGTCGCTGACCGTCGCCCCGCGCGAGATCGTGTCGATCGTCGGTGAGTCCGGCTCCGGCAAGTCGGTCGCCATGCTCGCCGTCATGGGCCTCCTGCCCAAGACCGCCCGCATCAGTGCCGACAAGCTCACCTTCGGCGGCGAAAACCTCTTGGGGCTCACGCCTTCCGCCCGGCGCAAGCTGATCGGCAAGGACATCGCCATGATCTTCCAGGAGCCGATGTCGTCGCTGAACCCGTGTTTCACCGTCGGCTTCCAGATCGGCGAGGCGCTCAAGACCCACCTCGGCCTCGGCCGCGCCGCCCGTCACGCCCGCTCGATCGAGCTCCTCGAACAGGTCGGCATCCCCGAGCCCGAGACCCGGCTCGAAGCCTTCCCGCATCAGCTCTCCGGCGGCATGAGCCAGCGCGTCATGATCGCCATGGCGATCGCCTGTTCACCGAAGCTCCTCATCGCCGACGAGCCGACCACCGCGCTCGACGTCACCATCCAGGCGCAGATCCTCGACCTGCTCGTCCGCCTGCGCGACGAGAAGGACATGGGACTGGTGCTGATCACCCACGACATGGGCGTCGTCGCCGAGACCGCCGAGCGCGTCGTCGTGCAATACGCCGGTCAGCAGGTCGAACTCGCCGACACCGTCGCCCTGTTCGACGACCCGCACCACCCCTACACCGCCGCCCTCCTCTCCGCCCTGCCGGAACGGGCGACCGAGAAGCGCCTGCCGTCGATCCCCGGCATGGTTCCCGGCCAATGGGACCGCCCCGCCGGCTGCCTGTTCGCGCCGCGCTGCACCTTCGCCACCGATCGCTGCCACCGCGAGGCGCCGGTGCCCTGCGGACCCGAACTCGGTCACGCGCTGTGCCACTTCCCCCTCGTCGGCGGCCGCCCGCGCCTCGACCTCGAGACCGTGGGAGCCGCTCGATGACCACGCCGATCCTCCAGGCCCACGACCTCGTCAAGGACTACATGGTGAGCCGGGGCATGTTCGCGCCCCCCGGCACCGTCAAGGCGGTGGCCGGCATCTCCTTCACCCTCGAGGAGAAGAAGACCCTCGCCGTCGTCGGCGAATCGGGCTCCGGCAAGTCGACGCTCGCCCGCATGCTGACCCTGATCGAGCCGCCGACCTCGGGCCGCCTGTCGATCGCCGGCAACGACGTCACCGGCGCCGCCGGCGCCCAGTTGAAGGCGCTGCGCTCGACCATCCAGATGGTCTTCCAGAACCCCTACGGCTCGCTCAACCCGCGCCAGACCATCCGCAGGACGCTCGAGGAGCCGCTGCTCGTCAACACCGACATGCCTCACGACCGACGCCGCCGCGAGGCCGAGGACATGCTCGCCCGCGTCGGTCTGCGCCCGGAATACGCCGACCGCTATCCCCACATGTTCTCCGGCGGCCAGCGCCAGCGCATCGCCATCGCTCGCGCCCTGATGCTGCGCCCCAAGATCA
>CALMYM010000267.1 GCA_937873675.1 uncultured Alphaproteobacteria bacterium
GCGATGCCAGAGGGGGCGGTCGGCTTCTGCCCCGCCGGCGGCGGCACCCACAGGCTGTCGCGTATGCCCGGAGAGCCCGGTGCGTAGGCCGCCATGACCGGGGCGCGGCTCAAAGTGGCCGACTGCCTGCACGTCGGCTTCCTCACCCATCACGTCCCGTCGGCCCGTATGGCCGACCTTCTCGCCGCGCTCTGCGACGCCGACGATCCGGCGGCGGTGGCGGCGGCCTTCCACGCCGAGCCTGGCGAGGCGCCGCTCGCCGCGCTCCGGCCGGCGATCGACCGGCTCTTCGCCGGCGACGACGCGGCGGCGATCGTCGCGCGGCTCGAGGCGGAGAGCGGCGATTTCGCCGACTGGGCGCAGTCGACGGCCGCCGGGATGCGGGGGAAATCCCCGACCTCGATGGCGATCGCCTTGCATCAGGTCAGGATCGGCGGGTTTCTCCCCCTCTACAACGGGGAAGAGGCCGGCGCGGGCGGTTCTCTCTCCTTCGAGGAGTGCATGCGGATCGAGTTCCGCATCGTCAGCCGCATCCTCGAGGAGCACGACTTCTACGAAGGGGTGCGGTCGGTGCTGATCGACCGCGACAACGCCCCCGACTGGCAGCCGGCCACGTTCGAGGCGATCGCACCCGGTGCGATCGAGGCGCATTTCACCACGGTGCCGGCCCGCGGCGATCTCGTCTTCGCGGCCGGGTGAGCGGAAGGCCCGAACCGACCCATGGCACGGATCGAATCGATCGTCGCAGCGCAACCGCCCGCCCCGCCCGAACCGGTGCGGCCGCGCTGGCGCACCGCGCACGACGTCTATCTGAAGGTGATGTCGCTCGCCTTCCTCGGCTGGGCGATCTGGGAATGGGCGGCGATCATCGGACTGGTGCCGTCGCTCGAGGGCGGCCAGCGCACCAATCTGCCGCGCCAGGGCGCGACGCTGTTCTTCGCCGCCTTCGATCCGGTGGCCGCGGTCGGCCTGTGGCTCGGTTCGACCTGGGGCACCGCCACCTGGCTGGTGGTGACCTTCGCCCGGGTCATCATCCACACCGGCTATGCCGGCATCTTCGGGTGGACCGGACCGTGGACCATCGTCCAGGTGGTCTCGGTGTTGATCTATCTGGCGCTGTTCTTCCTGGCGGAGCGCGCCGATCGGGAATCCAGGAAGCGGCGGCGGCGGACCGACACCGCCTGACGCCGACCTGCGCCGAAGCGGCGCACGAGTGGAACCTACGAGACGAGAAGACCCGCGACGGGTCGATCAGGGAGGACGACATGGCGACGATCGCATTCATCGGGCTCGGCAACATGGGCGGGCCGATGGCGGCCAATCTGGTGAAGGCGGGGCACGCCGTGACCGGCTTCGACCTTTCGGCCGACAGCGTGGCGCGCTTCCTCGCGGCCGGCGGCAAAGCGGCGAAGACCGTGGCCGAGGCGGTCGCCGGCGCCGAGGTCGTGGTGTCGATGCTGCCGGAAGGACGTCACGTCGAAGCGGTCTACGGCGGCGCCGACGGCGTCTTCGCCCATGCGGCGCCGGGCACGCTGTGCATCGATAGCTCGACCATCGCCGTCGACACGGCCCGCGCCGTCGCCAAGCTCGGCGTCGACAAGGGCTTCGTCTTCGTCGACGCGCCGGTCTCCGGCGGCACCGGTGGCGCGGCGGCCGGTACCCTCACCTTCATGGTCGGCGGTACGGCGACGGGCTTCGAGGCGGCCAAGCCGTTCCTCGACAAGATGGGCAAGACCATCGTCCACGCCGGTGACGCCGGCGCCGGTCAGGCGGCGAAGATCTGCAACAACATGATCCTCGGCATCTCGATGATCGCGGTGTGCGAGGGCTTCGCGCTCGCCCGCAAGCTCGGCCTCGACGAGCAGAAGCTCTTCGACATCTCCTCGACCGCCTCGGGCCAGTGCTGGTCGCTGACGAGCTACTGCCCGGTGCCGGGCCCGGTGCCGACGTCGCCGGCCAATCGCGACTACGCCCCCGGCTTCGCCGCGGCGATGATGCTGAAGGATCTGAAGCTCGCCCAGGACGTGGCGTCGAGCGCCGGTCAGGCCACCCCGCTCGGAGCGGAAGCGGCGCAGCTCTACAAGCTGTTCTGCGACGCCGGCAACGCGGGCGTCGACTTCTCCGGCATCATCCGCTTCCTCGAAGGGAAGTGATCGGGATCGGCGAGGCGGCCCCTCGCCTCCTCCCCGACTTTCGGCTAGACCATCGGCCTCTTCTCACGCCCAGGGGCCGAACATGACCACCGCCGTCGAACTCCGTCCGCCTCTTCTCGCCGACGTGCGGGAGGCGGCGGAGACGATCGCCGGGGCGGTGATGAAGACGCCGTTCCTGCCCGCCCCGCGGCTCTCGGCGCTGACCGGGGCCGACGTCTGGGTCAAATACGAGAACCTGCAGGTCACCAACGCCTTCAAGGAACGCGGCGCGCTGGTGAAGCTCCTGTCGCTCACCGAGGAGGAGCGCCGGCGCGGCGTCATCGCCATGTCGGCCGGTAACCACGCCCAGGCGGTCGCCTATCATGCGACGCGGCTCGGCATCCCCTCGACCATCGTCATGCCGGAGACGACGCCGCACGTGAAGGTGACGGCGACACGCGGCTTCGGCGCCCATGTGGTGCTCTCCGGCGAGACGGTGGCGGAGGCCGAGGTCGAGGCGGAGCGGCTGGCGGCGCGCGACGGGCTCACCTTCGTCCACCCCTACGACGACTTCCACGTCATCCGCGGCCAGGGCACGGTGGCGCTCGAGATGCTCGAGGTGAAGCCGAATCTCGACGTGATCGTCGTGCCGGTCGGTGGCGGCGGGCTCGCCGGCGGCATCGCGGTGGCGGCCAAGGCGATATCGCCGCGCATCGAGATCGTCGGGGTCGAGACCCGGCTCTATCCGTCGATGTGGGCGGAGCTGAAGGACCTGCCGGTCCACGCCGGCGGCACCACCCTCGCCGAGGGTATCGCGGTGCGGCGGGTCGGCCGGCGGACGTTGGAGATCGCCAGGCGGCTGCTCGACGACCTGATCCTGGTCGACGAGGCCGACATCGAGCGGGCGGTGAACCTCTATCTGACGCTGCAGAAGACCATGGCCGAAGGCGCGGCCGGAGCGGCGCTCGCCGCGCTCCTCACCGCGCCGGAGCGGTTCCGTTCGCGTTCGGTCGGGCTCATTCTCTCGGGCGGCAACATCGACCCGCGCATCCTCTCCTCGATCATGGTGCGTGAGCTGGCGCGCGAGGAGAAGATCGTCGGCATCCGGCTGATCATCCCGGACCGGCCGGGCGTGCTCGGCGAGATCACCACCATCCTCGGCCGGCTCGGCGCCAACATCCTCGAGGTCGAGCACCACCGCACCTTCCTCAAGGTGCCGGCCAAGGGCGCCACCCTCGACGTGGTGTTCGAGACCCGCGACGGCGCGCATGCGCAGGAGATCATCGCGGCGCTCGAGGCGCTCGACTACGTGGTGGAACGGCTGGAACGGCCCGAAGCGCCGATGTGAGACCGCGCGGCCTCACGTCGACACGGGGGGAATCCCTCACTCCGCCGCTTCGGCGAGGAAGCGCACGCCGCCCTTGTTGCCTTCGACCCAGGTGGCGCAGGCCGAGCAGTGACGGCCGTCGGCGAGACGCAGGCGCAGCGTCTGGCCGACCTCGTGCGAGCGCAGGCCTTCGATGCGGGCACCGCCGGCGGAGAGATCGGTCACCTTCACCTGTCGGGTCTCGCTGCCGATGGTCATCTCGGCCGACATCGACACCTGTTGGCGGCCGTCCTCGCGACGATCGTGACCGCGTTCGATCTCGCCGATGCCGATCGAAAGCTCCTCGAGCAGCGCCAGAACCTCGACGCTCGCCTCGTTGAGCTTGTCCATCGCTTCGTAGGCTTCTTCGTTCTTGCCGGCGGCGTGGGCGGCCAGCGCCGCCTTGCCGGCGGCATGGACGCGCTGGTGCGGCTCGACCAGACGGGCATAGGCCGGCAGCGCCTTGTATTCGGGCTTCTGCAGCGCGTCGTACCACTTGCCGAGACGGCAGTGGTGATGATCGGGAACCTCGTCCGTCTTCCAGCTGTCGCGACCGACGACGGTGTCGACCACCCGCTTCTTGAAGAAGACGTGGTCGATCTTGGCCATCTCGCACAGAGAGCGATCGGACTCGGCGTGGAACCAGTTCTTGGCCATGGCGCCGAAACGGTCGTTGTTCGACTGGATCTTCTCGGCCATCGAATGCAGGACGGTCTCGTTGGTCTCGGCGACGCCGGCGACCTTGGTGACGCTCTCGGCGATCTCGCTCGAAGCAGCCTTCTGCTGGGAGAGGATGGCGGAGATCTCCGCCATCTTGTGCGCGACGTTGCCGACCTGACCGGAGATGGTCTCCATGGTCTCGGCGGCCCGCACGATGGCGGTGCGCCCCTCGCCGACCGCGGTGGTCGAGCGCTCCATGGTCGTCAGGATGCCGCTCATCCCGGCGCGCAGCGCGGCGATGCGGTGGTTGATGTCCTCGGTGGAACGGGCGGTCTGACTGGCGAGGTTCTTGACCTCGGTCGCCACGACGGCGAAGCCCCTGCCCGCCTCGCCGGCGCGCGCCGCTTCGATGGTGGCGTTGAGCGCGAGCAGGTTGGTCTGGCCGGCGATGCCCTCGATCACGCTCAGGATCTGGCCGATCTGGTCG
>CALMYM010000268.1 GCA_937873675.1 uncultured Alphaproteobacteria bacterium
AGGCGGATGACGCGGACGTCGTGGCAGAAGTACTTGCCGCCGAACTGCGCGCCGACGCCCGAGGCCTGGGTGATCTTCAGCACCTTCTCCTCCATGTCGAGGTCACGGAAGGCGTGGCCGAGTTCGGTGCCCTTGGTCGGCAGTTTGTCGAGGTAGCGCGCCGAGGCGAGCTTCACCGTCTTGAGGTTCAGCTCGGCCGAGGTGCCGCCGATGACGATGGCGAGGTGGTAGGGCGGGCAGGCCGCGGTGCCCAGCGTCAGGATCTTCTCGGCGATGAAGGCGAGCATCCGCTCCTCGGTCAGCATCGAGGGGGTCTGCTGGAAGAGATACGTCTTGTTGGCCGAGCCGCCGCCCTTGGCCATGAACAGGAACTTGTAGGCGTCCTCGCCCTCGGCGTAGATGTCGATCTGCGCCGGGAGATTGTTGCGGGTGTTCTTCTCCTCGAACATGGTGATCGGCGCCAGCTGCGAATAGCGCAGGTTGCGGCGGAAATAGGCGTCGCGCACGCCCTCGGCCAGCGCCTGCTCGTCACCGCCCTTGGTGAAGACGCGGCGGCCCTTCTTGCCCATGACGATGGCGGTGCCGGTGTCCTGGCACATCGGCAGCACGCCGCCGGCCGAGATCGAGGCGTTCTTCAGGAGGTCGAGGGCGACGAACTTGTCGTTCTCGGTCGCCTCCGGATCCTTCAGGATCTTGGCGAGCTGGGCGAGATGGCCCGGCCGCAGGAAATGGTTGATCTCGCCCATCGCCGCTTCCGAGAGGAGCCGCAGCGCCTCCGGCTCGACCACCAGCATCTCCTCGCCGAGGAAGCTCTCGACCTTCACATGGTCGGAGGTGAGCTTGCGCCACGGAGTGGTGTCTTTGCCGAGCGGGAACATCTCGGAATACTGGAACGCCGGCGTCTCGGTGGTCATCGAGGGGGTCTCCCGAAGGGCGCGAAGGTCGCGCGGGGCCTGCGGCGGAACGCCGCGACGATCGCCGCGTTCTAGACCCGTTGTGCGGCCGCGCCAAGGCGTCGATTGGTCGGAGGAGCATGGCGCCGCCGACCCTCGCCTTCACGCCAGATAGGCCGAGTGCACCCACCCCGATCGCCGCGCCCGGCCGTCGCCGTCGAGCACCGCGACGTCGAACCAGCGCCCGTCGCGCTCGCTCGGCCGCACCATCGTGCCCTGCGGCAGAAGCTCGAGGACCGAGAACCCGGTGCCGGGTCCGCTCCGGAGATTGAGCCCGCCGGCCGCCGCGACCCGCAGTGCCGGATCACCGTCCTCGTCCCGCCCGCTGCCGATGACGGCGGCGCGCAGCCGCTCCATCGGGAAGGCCGGGCCGGGATCGGACTTGCGGGTCGGCGCGATGTCGTCGTGGCCGACGATCTCGGCGATGCCGTAGGTCTCGGCGAGCGCCCGGGCGATCTCGGTCGCCGTGCGCAGCTGCGCCTCCGGATAGGGCTCCCAGCCGATGGGGCTGCGCGATCCGTCCGGATTGCCGTTGCGGTGGGCCGCCATCACCGGATCGGGGATAGGCATGCCGGTCGAGGTCACCCAGGCCGCACCGCGCCGGGTCAGATCGCCCCAGTTGGCCAGTTCGATGCCGAGCGAGTGGCGATTGAGCCCGACGAGGCCCTTCCACTGCGATCGCCCCGCGTGCCAGGCGACGGTGTCGAAGGGCACGCACTGCACCACCGATCCGTCGCGGTCGATCACCAGATGCGCCGAGGACGAGCGGTTCTGCGGCGCGCGGAACCACTCGGCCGACGACCGGGCGCTCGCCCCCGAGGTGAAGTGGATCACCAGGATGCGCGGCGTCTCGGCGAAGAGGCCGCCGGTGTTGGCGGAGAGCAGGAGATCGACGGCGCGCCCTTCGGCGACGAGGCGATGCTTGCGGATGGAGAAGGCCATCGTCGGGATCCTCGTGAGGATGAGATCCGACGATGATGCGGGCACGAACGCGACCGGGGACGACATGGCCGTCGTCCCCGGTCGGATCCCTTCACGGTTCACACGCCGCCGATCACGGCATCAGGACGTAGGTCCCCGGCGCGTCGCAGACCGCATCGCCCATTTTCGGCGGAGCTTCCGGCACGCCCGACCGCTCGTCGAGCCACCGCCACCACGCCGTCCACCACGACCCTTCCTCGAAGGCCGCGGCCTCGCGCCAGTGGGGCGCATCGACGTAGCGTCCTTCGGCCGGCTTCACCGCGATGCGGAACGAGCGGTGCGGATGCCCGGGCTCGGAGACGATGCCGGCGTTGTGGCCACCGGAGGTGAGCACGAAGGTGACCTCGGCATCGGCGAGCAGGGTGATCTTGTGGACCGAGGTCCAGGGCGCCACGTGGTCGGTCTCGGTGCCGACCGCGAAGATCGGCACGCGGATGTCCTCGATCGCGACGGCGCGGTCGTCGATGACGTGGCGGCCCTCGGCGAGATCGTTGTCGAAGAACAGATGGCGCAGATATTCGGCGTGCATCCGGTAGGGCATGCGCGTCGCGTCGGCGTTCCACGCCATCAGATCGTTCATCCGGGCGCGATCGCCGAGCAGGTAGTCGTGGACGATACGCGACCAGACGAGATCGCGTGAGCGCAGCATCTGGAAGGCGCCGGCCATCTGCTCGCTGTCGAGATAGCCGCGCTCCCACATCATGTCCTCGAGCAGCGTCAGCTGGCTCTCGTCGATGAACAGCAGCAACTCGCCGGCCTGCGTGAAGTCGGTCTGCGCGGCGAGGAGCGTGATCGAGCCGAAGCGCTCGTCGCCGTCTCGGGCCTGTCGCGCCGCTTCGATCGACAACAGCGTGCCGCCCAGGCAGTAGCCGACCCCGTGAACCTGACGCGCGTCGCCGTAGATCTCTTCGATCGCGTCGAGGGCGGCGACCGGTCCGAGCCTGCGATAGTCCTCGAGCCCGAGATCGCGATCCTCGCTGCCCGGGTTCTTCCAGGAGATCGCGAACACCGTGTGACCGGCGTCGACCAGATGGCGGATGTAGGAGTTCCGGGGTGAGAGATCGAGAATGTAGTACTTCATGATCCAGGCCGGGACGATCAGCACAGGCTCGGGCCGCACCGTCTCGGTCGTCGGCGAATACTGGATGAGCTCGATCAGGCGGTTGCGATAGACCACCTTGCCCGGGGTCACCGCCACGGTCTCGCCGGGGCGGAACGCTTCGACGCCCTCGGGCGGCAGCTCGGCCGACTTCCGCTCGACGTCGGCGATCAGGTTGGAGAGGCCGCGCGCCAGATTGGCGCCGCCTTCCTCGGCCGTCCGCGCCAGCACTTCCGGATTGGTCGCCGCGAAGTTCGACGGCGAGACCATGTCGAGCATCTGGCGGGCGTTGAACTCGACCGTGCGCAGGTGATGGTCGTCGGCGCCGCGGATGCCGGTCGTCGCCTCCTTCCACCACGATTCGCCGAGCTGGAAGGCGTCGGCCCACAGGCTGAACGGCGCCTTGCGCCACACCTCGGCCCGGAAGCGCGGATCGCGCGTCGGCTTTCCCGTCGCCGCACCGGCGGAGAGCATCGCCTCGGTGGTGAGGCGGCCGAACTCGATCCACTTGTGCACGGCGCTGTCGGCGAGCGACGCGAGTTTGCCGGGCGAGATGGCGAGATTGGCGGCCCAGTCGAGATGGGCGATGGCGGTGGCGATCGGCGAGGTGCCTCGGGTCGCCTTGGCGATCGCCGCATGGGTGGCGCGGTCGACCACCTCCGCCGCCTCGAGCCGAGGATTGACCTCGATCGGCCGCGGTTCGAGCCGTACCTTGCGCGAAGCAGGCGTGATCGGTGATTTCACGAGCACGGGCGGAGCCGCGATCGGCTCGGCGTTACGGACCTCGACGACGCTGTTCATGATCGATCCCCTGATCGGGTGCCGCGGGTGCGACGATCGGTGAGCCATCCGCCGAGTCGAGCGGAATATCAGCTCACATTTCAGGGGCGACCCTAGGCCGGTGACTGTTCCCGGCCATGATCGCGGTCAATCGGTGAAGAGACGGTATGCGACTTTGGTCAAGGTTGCGGGTCCGCCATGCGCGCAGCGCGCATCTCCCACGTATCGAGGAAGGCCTCCACCGAGAGCGAGCGGAAGTCCGGCACGGCGCGACGCAGGTCGCGGTGCGCCCAGTCCCACCACGCGAGCCGGTCGAGTCGCGCCGCGATCTCTTCCGAAAAGCGCCGGCGGACGACCCGCGCCGGATTGCCGGCGACGATGGTGTAGGGGGCGACGTCCTTGGTGACCACCGCACCGGCGCCGACGATGGCGCCGTTGCCGATCGACCGCCCCGGCAGCACGATCGCCGCCCGGCCGATCCACACGTCGTGACCGATGACGACGCGCTGCGCCCGCCGCTTCTCGAACTCCTCCGCCTCGTCGGCGAGGTCCTCGAAATACTGCCAGGAGCGATAGGTGAAGTGCGCCTGGGCGGCGCGTTCCATCGGGTGGTTGGCCGGATTGAGGCCGACCAGCGCGCCGATCGAGACGAATTTGCCGATGTCGGAATAGACGATCTCGCAGTCGTTGACGGCGTAGGAGTAGTCGCCGAAGGCGCTCTCGATCACCGTCGTGCGCGCCCCCACCTTGCAGTACTTGCCGAAGCGGCTGTCGCGCACGACCGAAGTCTCGTGCACCAGGGGCTTCGCCCCGAGCCGCTTCTTGCGCAGGTGAGGGGCGAGTTTCTCCTCGCCATGTGCCGCGCCGCCGGATGTGGGCCCACTGGAATTCATGTCGAGATCGCCGCTTCTTGCCGGAACGAAGGGTGGATACGGGCCGAATTACGGGGAATTGCGTTCCGTATGTTCACGAGGTGGTCGTCTTCTTCGACCGATGACGACGAAATGTCGAGATGCACGGTTGCGAAACTGGCGCTATCGAGGCATCACCTGTGCGACGTCGCCGGTTCGATCGCCCGACCCTCCCGAGCGCGGCACGGTCACCTGCGACCCTGCGTGGCCCTCGGCGGTCACGATTCGAACGAGGACGATATCCGATGAAGAACGAGAGCCTGTGGTCCTTCCTGGAGAAGTGGGCCGGCCGCGATCGCATGCGCCGCGACATCGCGGCCACCGTCAACGCGCTCGCCGACGCCGGCCGTGACATCGCCGCGCTGGTCTCCGACGGCCCGCTCGCCGGCGAACTCGCCGCCGCCGTCACCGAGAACGTCCAGGGTGAGGTGCAGAAGTTCCTCGATCTCCATTCGAACGAACTGCTGGTCGACGCCTGCAAGCGCGCGCCCGTCGCCGCCATCGCCTCGGAAGAGCTCGATCACCCGATCGCCATCCACGACGACGGCACCCTCCTCGTCGCCGTCGATCCGCTCGACGGCTCCTCCAACATCGACACCAACGTGTCGATCGGCACCCTCTTCTCGGTGCTGCCGGCGCCCGACCACGTCGACGCCTCGACCCACGACGCCTTCCTGCAGAAGGGCCGCGCCCAGCTCGCCGCCGGCTACATCCTCTACGGACCGCAGACCACCCTGGTGATGACGGTGGGCGAGGGGACGCAGATGTTCACCCTCGACCGTCGCCGCGGCACCTTCATCCTCACCAACCCCGCCATGCGGATCCCGGAGCGGACGCGCGAGTTCGCCATCAACTCGTCGAACCAGCGTCACTGGAACGAGCCGACCAAGCGCTACATCGAGGAGTGCATCCACGGCATGGAGGGCGCGCGCGGCGAGGACACCAACATGCGTTGGGTCGGCAGCCTCGTCGCCGACGGCCACCGCATCCTGGTGCGCGGCGGCGTCTATCTCTACCCGGCCGACAAGCGCAAGGGCTACCAGGAGGGTCGCCTGCGCCTCGTCTACGAATCGAACCCGATCGGTTGGGTGGTCGAGCAGGCCGAAGGCGCCGTGTCGACCGGCAACGAGAACATCCTCGATCTCGAGCCGAGCATCCTGCATCAGCGCGTGCCGCTGGTCTTCGGCTCCAAGCACGAGGTCCAGCGCATCGAGAGCCACCACATCCTCGACGAGGACGAGGTCGTCTCCGCCGCGCAGTGACCCGGATCCGGTTCGGGTCCGAACCCCGGAAAGCCTCGCCACCGGGCGAGACCAATCGACGCGCGGCCGGCTTCGGCCGCGCGTTTTCGCATCTCGCCCGTTGACATTCCGGCCCCGGTCTGGCGGTTGACCGGGGGACCGTGGTTCGCCACGCGAAACGAGAACACGTGAGGAAACCCCGACCGACCCGAAGACGGGCGTCGGGCGAGTGAGGAGAAGCGAGATGACCGTGACCGCGACCGACGGCCTGACCTGGAAGGTCTCCGCCGCCATCCGCGCCCTGGCCATGGACGCCGTCGAACAGGCCAAGTCCGGCCATCCCGGCGCGCCGATGGGCATGGCCGACATCGCCTCGGTGCTGTGGCTCAATCATATGCGCTTCGACCCGAAGAAGCCGAACTGGCCCGATCGCGACCGCTTCGTGCTGTCGAACGGCCACGGCTCGATGCTGATGTACGCGCTGCTGCATCTGACCGGCTTCGACGTGAGCGTCGACGACCTGAAGCAGTTCCGCCAGCTCCATTCCAAGACCCCGGGCCATCCCGAATACGGCTACACGCCCGGCGTCGAGACGACCACCGGCCCGCTCGGTCAGGGCATCGCCAACGCCGTCGGCATGGCCATCGCCGAGAAGACGCTGGCCGCCCAGTTCAACCGTCCGGGCCACGACATCGTCGATCACCGCACCTGGGTCTTCGTCGGTGACGGCTGCCTGATGGAAGGCGTCTCCCACGAGGCCTGCTCGCTCGCCGGCACCCTCGGCCTCGGCAAACTCAAGGTGGTCTGGGACGACAACGGCATCTCGATCGACGGCAAGGTCGGCGAGTGGTTCGGCGAAGACGTCTGCGCCCGTTACGAGGCCTACGGCTGGCACGTCGTCCGCGACGTCGACGGCCACGACCCCAAGGCGCTCGACGCCGCCATGACCGCCGCCGTCGCCGTCACCGACAAGCCGGTGCTGATCCAGGCCAAGACGGTCATCGGCAAGGGCGCGCCCAAGAAGCAGGGTACCGAAGGCTGCCACGGCGCCCCCCTCGGCGCCGAGGAGATCGCCGGCGTGCGCGCCGCGATGAACTGGGATCACGCCCCCTTCGAGATCCCCGACGACGTCTACGCCGCCTGGGATCGCACCACCCGCGGCGGCGAACTCTCCGGCAACTGGGAGAGCCGCTTCGAGGCCTACGCCAAGGCGCATCCCGATCTCGCCGCCGAGTTCGAGCGTCGCGTCGGTCATGCGCTGCCGGCCGACTTCGAGGCCTTCGCCAAGGCCACGATCGATCAGGTCGCGGCCGCCGGCGAGACCATCGCCACCCGCAAGGCGTCGCAGAACGCGCTGAACCTGCTCGCGCCGAAGCTGCCCGAGTTCCTCGGCGGTTCGGCCGACCTGACCCACTCGAACCTGACCAACTACAAGGGCCAGACCCCGATCACCCGCAATCCGGCCGGCGACGCCGTGCTCTACGGCGTGCGCGAGTTCGGCATGACGGCGATCGCCAACGGCGCCTCGCTGCACGGCGGCTTCCTGCCCTACGTCGCGACCTTCCTGGTCTTCTCCGACTACGCCCGCAACGGCGTGCGCATGTCGGCGCTGATGAAGCAGAAGGTGGTGCACGTCTACACCCACGACTCCATCGGCCTCGGTGAGGACGGCCCGACCCATCAGCCGGTCGAGCATGCCGAAGCGCTGCGCGTCATCCCCAACCTCGACGTCTGGCGGCCCTGCGACGCGGTCGAAACCCAGGCCGCCTGGGTGTCGTCCGTCAGCCGTGCCGACGGTCCGTCGGCGCTGTTGCTGTCGCGTCAGAACCTGCCGCATCAGGCCCGTTCTGCCGGGCAGATCGCCGAGATCTCGAAGGGTGGCTACGTGCTCGTCGATGCGGCCCAGCCGAAGGCGGTCATCGTCGCCACCGGTTCGGAAGTGGCGCTCGCCGTCGCCGCCGCCAAGGCGCTCGGCGACGAGGGGATCGCGGTGCGCGTCGTCTCCATGCCCTGCGTCGAAGCCTTCGAGCGTCGTCCCAAGGCCGAGCGCGACGCCGTCCTGCCGAACCTGCCGACCGTCGTGGTCGAGGCCGGCACGACCCGCGGCTGGTGGAAGGTCGCCGGCCGTGACGGCGCGGTGATCGGCATCGACCGCTTCGGCGAGAGCGCCCCGGAGAAGGCGCTGTGGCCGCTCTTCGGCATGACCACCGACAACGTCGTCGCCACGGTGAAGAGCGTGCTCGGCTGATCCGCCGGATCGTCACTTCGGAAAAGTTCCAACCGCCGCGGCCAACCCCCGCGGCGGTTTCGCTTTTTCGGGCCTGCGTCGGGTCCGTGATGCCCACGATGGTCGAAGGATCGGCTTGAACCGAAGCGGAAGCGGGCTTAACCAGACCGACGTCGATCGTCTCTTTTCATCGCCCGACGATCGCGTCGAATTCGAGGAGATCCCGATGCCGCTCGTTTCCATGCGCCAGTTGCTCGACCACGCCGCCGAGAACGGCTACGGCCTGCCGGCCT
>CALMYM010000269.1 GCA_937873675.1 uncultured Alphaproteobacteria bacterium
CTTGGTGGGCGGGGCCCCCCCCGGCCCCCCCCCCCCCCCGCTCCCGCCGCAAGGGTGGGCGCCCGCCGGGCGGTTTCGGCCGCGCCCTGCGCCGTGTCGTCTATTGGGGATTGGTGCTCTCGATCTGGGCCGGCATCGCCGTCGCCGGTATCGTCGTCTATTACGGCGCCCGCCTGCCGCCGACGTCCGAATGGGCGGTGCCGAAGCGCCCGGCCAACGTCAAGATCGTCTCCGCCGACGGCAAGCTCGTCGGCAATCGCGGCGACACCGGTGGCGAAGCCGTCCGCCTCGCCGACATGCCGCCGTGGCTGCCCGGTGCCGTCGTCGCCATCGAAGACCGGCGCTTCCGCTCGCATTTCGGCGTCGACCCGATCGGCCTGATGCGCGCCGTCGCGGTGAACCTCACCCGCCGCGGTGTCTCCCAGGGTGGCTCGACGCTCACCCAACAGCTCGCCAAGAACCTGTTCCTGACCCAGGAACGCACCTTCGGCCGCAAGGTCCAGGAGGTGCTGCTGGCACTGTGGCTGGAGCACGAATATTCGAAGGATCAGATCCTCGAGCTCTACCTCAACCGCGTCTACATGGGCGCCGGTGCCTACGGCGTCGACGCCGCGGCGCGGCGCTACTTCGGCAAGTCGGCGCGCGAGGTGAATCCGATGGAGGCGGCGATGCTCGCCGGCCTCCTCAAGGCACCGTCGCGCTACGCCCCCTCGCACGATCCGGAAAGGGCGCGAGCCCGGGCCGAGGTGGTGCTCGCCGCCATGGTCGACACCGGGGTGCTCACTCCCGACCAGCGCGCCCTGGCGCTGGCCCGGCCGCACATGACCTACGCCCGAGTCGACAACGGCTCGGAGAACTACGTCGCCGACTGGGTGATGGATCAGCTGCCGAGCTGGATCGGCGCCGTCGACAAGGACATCGTCGTCACCACCACCATCGATTCCTCGCTGCAGATGCTGGCGGAAGCCGCGCTGCAGGCCGGCATGGCCCAGTTCGGCGACAAGAAGGACGTCAGCCAGGGCGCGGTCGTTTCGATCGACCCGACCGGCGCGGTCAAGGCGTTGGTCGGCGGCGTCGACCATGCCAAGAGCCAGTTCCACCGCGCCGTCCAGGCCAAGCGCCAGCCCGGCTCGACCTTCAAGCCCTTCGTCTATCTGACCGCGATGGAGAAGGGCCTCACCCCCGACACCATCCGCTCCGACGAACCCTTCACCTTCAAGGGTTGGAGCCCGAAGAACTACGAGAAGGGCTTCAAGGGTCCGGTGACGCTGAAGGACGCGCTCGCCCAGTCGATCAACACCGTGGCGGCCAAGCTCGCCGTCGAAGTCGGTCCCAAGAACGTCGCCGAGACGGCGATGCGCATGGGCATCACCTCGCCCCTGATGGCGACGCCGTCGATCGCGCTCGGCACATCGGAAGTGACGCCGCTCGAGATCACCGCCGCCTTCGTGCCCTTCTCCAACGGCGGCCTCGGCATCGTGCCGCACATCGTCACCCGCATCACCTCCGCCGACGGCAAGGTGCTCTACGCCCGCAAGGGCTCCGGCATCGGCCGGGTGATCGATCCGCTGCCGCTCGCCGAGATGAACGTCATGCTGGCCGAGACCCTCGCCTCCGGCACCGCCAAGAAAGCCCAGATCCCCGGCTGGCCGGCCGGCGGCAAGACCGGCACCTCCCAGGATTTCCGCGATGCCTGGTTCATCGGCTACACGGGGATGCTGACCACCGGCGTCTGGCTCGGCAACGACGACGGCGCCCCGACCAAGCGCGGCACCGGCGGCTCGCTCGCCGCGGTGGTCTGGCAGCGCTTCATGCTCGACGCCCACCGCGGCCATCAGGCGGTGGCGATCCCCGGATCCAGCCTGCCGACGACGATCGAGCGGCTGGCCGGCGCGTCGCCGTCCGCAGATGCGGCGCTTCCCGCCGCGAGCGCCACCGCCGCGCCGTTGCCCTCCTCGTCGCGCCCCCGCCCCGCCGACCCGGCGACGACCGGCAGCGTGATGCGCACCGAGGAACGCCCCCGCGGCCTGACGGACCTGCTCGGAAAACTCTTCGGCGGGTGAGAACCCGTCGTCTCGCGCCGAAGCGTCGACGACTTCGCCGACCCCGACCGCGTTTCAGTCCGACCCGCCCGATCCCTCCGTTTCCTTCGCGGCGAGCGCGTCGCGCAGGCGGAGGAGGGCGGTGTGGAAGGCGGGGCGGGCTTCGCCCATCGCTTCGAAGGCCGGGGCGGCGTGGGTCGCCAGCTCGCCGTAGATCGCCTCGAGCGTCTCGCGCCCGGTCGACGTCAGTTCGAGGCGGACCTGCCGTCGGTTTCCCGCGTCGCGATGCTGGACGAGGATGCCCTTGGCCGCCAGCGCCCCGACCCGCTGGCTCACCGCCGATTTGCCGATGTCGAGCAGGTCGCAGACGTCGTTCTGGGTCGGCCGATCGAGTTCGCGAACCGCCATGGCGACGAGGAACTCGGCGTAGCTGATGCCGCGCGCGTCGAGCACGAGGCGTCGCGCCAGCCGGTCGAAGCGGGCGACGATCTCGTGCATCAGGAAGACTTCGGTCTCGGTGAACCAGGAGGTCGACATGGTCGGTGTTTGTCGGTCGATCAGAACGGCTCCGTCAAGACCCGCCGAGCGCCCGCCGCCGCCAGGATCGCCCGACAGTCGGCGACCATCGCCGCCGAGCCGCAGACGTAGAAGTCCGTCGTCGCGGGATCGAAGTCGAGCCGCCGGAGCGCTTCGGTGACCCGCCCGCGCAGACCGCCGGCTGGCGGTTCGGCGCGGCTCGTGCAGACGGTGGTCTTCGCCGGCAGGCCGGTGAGATGCCGGGTGAGGTCGTCGGCCGGCGTGGCGCAGCCGAACAAGAGCTCGTCGCGATCGCTCTCGCCCGCCGCCGCCGACTGCCGGAACATCGCCAGGAACGGCGCCAGTCCCGTTCCGGTGGCGACGAACACCCGGCGGTGGTCGCCCGCCGCCAGCCGATAGGCGCCGAGCGGCCCTTCGATCTCGGTCTCGGTGCCGACGGCCGCGGTGTCCGCGAACAGGGATCCGTCGCCGCCGGTGCGGTTCGACACCAGGAGCGTCAGCCGCCGCCCGTCGACCCCGGCGATCGAGTAGTCCCGCCACTCGAACGGCGCGACGCGCAGCTTGACGTATTGGCCGGCGACGAAGGCGAGGGCCGCGTCGAGCTCGAACTCGAGCCGCCGGATCGTCGGCGTCAGGA
>CALMYM010000270.1 GCA_937873675.1 uncultured Alphaproteobacteria bacterium
TCAACCCGGAGGACGGCCTGGTCGGCGTCGCCCCGGGCACCAACGCCAAGTCCAACCCGAACGCGCTCGCCACGCTGCACGCCAACTGCATCTTCACCAACGTGGCGCTGACCCACGACGGTGACGTGTGGTGGGAAGGCCTCACCGACGAGGCGCCGTCGCACCTCATCGACTGGACCGGCAAGGAGTGGACCCCGGATTGCGGCCGTCCCGCCGCCCATCCGAACTCCCGCTTCACCGCGCCTGCCTCGCAGGTGCCGTCGATCGACCCGGCCTGGGAAGACCCGGCGGGCGTGCCGATCTCGGCCTTCATCGTCGGTGGCCGTGTCTCCAAGGCGTTCCCGCTGGTGTTCCAGTCCTTCGACTGGGCGCACGGCGTCTATCTCGCCGCCACCATGGGTTCGGAGGCCACCGCCGCCGCCGTCGGTCAGGCGGCGATGCGCCGCGATCCCTTCGCCATGCTGCCGTTCTGCGGCTACAACATGGGCGACTACTGGGCGCACTGGCTCAACCTCGGCCGCAACCTGCCGAACGCGCCGGGCATCTTCCGCGTCAACTGGTTCCGCAAGGACGAGAACGGCAAGTTCATCTGGCCGGGCTTCGGCGACAACATGCGGGCGCTGGAGTGGATCGTGAACCGCGTCAACGGCCATGCCGGTGCGGTCGAGAGCCCCTACGGCTTCGTGCCGCGCTACGCCGACCTCAACTGGAAGGGCCTCGACTTCCCGCAGGCGAAGTACGAGGAGATCGTCAAGGTCGACCGCGAGAAGGGTCTCGTCGAGGCCGAGGAGCAGATCTCGCACTTCGCCCAGTTCGGCGATCGTCTGCCCAAGGAGATGGAGCTCGAGCGCCAGCTGCTCGTCGCCCGCCTCGAGCGCTCGCCGAAGGTGTGGGAACTCGTCGCCTGATCAGGCTCGCAAAGTTTCTGTTGCATGAGACTAGCCCCGGAAGTGATTCTGGGGCTAGTTTAATTTTACGTCATTGCCAGCCATCTATACATATTTCGCGATTATCTATCCGAAATACCCTATCCTTCAGATTCTTAATCTCGAAAGAAAACGCTTCACTATCTTTCTTTAGCGATTCGATGAGCACCTTTGTGCTTCCTATATCGGTATAGACCGCATATGAAATCGGCGCAAATGTAGATAGAACTGCCGCAATAATCGATATCGCCCCAAGTCCGATAGCTATTTTTGCAATTTTATTTGCGATTAATGTCGACGAATTGAGTTCTATTCGAACTTCTTTCGCTATAGATGATATATCCAGAAAGGTATTCGCCATTCTTGATGAGTAATCTCTGACACTTAACAGATATTCATCTATTTCTTTTACGTTATCATCTGTCGTCACATTCTTGTGAGTCATAAAGGCAATCCGCAAGAAAGGAATACCTTTTGCGATCTCAAAATCGACATTACTAAGATTAACTAATGCAGCAGATAGCGGCCCATGCCAACCCGGGTCGATTATACCGACGTTTAGAGCAAGAATACCTCGATGTGTCCAGCTTGTCTTTAGGGTTGCAAGTCCTGTTGCAGAGTGCGGTATTTTGAATTTTTCCTTTGAAACAACCCAAACGACGCCACGAGGCGGCAATACGAAGGTGTCCTCATTCTTCCGCTTTCCTTGTTCTATAATTTCGCCTACAGTTGCATCGTAAGTGCTTGGGCGCCAGCTTGCCTGATCCGCGCCCTCAACGAGTGACAGCTCTTTGATTTCCTCTGACACGAGTATCATGTAGTGCCCCCAACCCGCTTCAAGACGCTAACTTCCGGTAGCGACTCGTATAAGGAATACCTCCGCCTGATGTTGGAGGCGATAGCTGAACGCAGCAATTCGGATGACCCAAAGTCTTTGATTTCCCCCAGGTCGGCGGTTGGGTGTGTCATTGCATTTGGCGCGAACATTATTTCCAGATCAGCAAATGTTATTCCTCCGAAGCTGAAATTACTTGGAGGTTTTAATAAGAAAAATTTGATCGACCATGATCGATATGTAATTATTGAACACGCTGAAAGGGCTGCTATATTTAGAGCATATCAAAATGGATATCAGCTTGACGGAGCAACACTGTATTGCACTAGAACGCCATGCTGCGACTGCGCCAGAGCGATATTGTGGTCTGGAATCGAGAAGATTATAATTCTTAGCGTCAAATATACGGATGATCCGTGGGGTGAAAGTCAGAAGGAAGGATTACGAATATTGGCCGATGGAGGTGTATCGGTTTCGTTTATAGATTTGGATGAAAGGCTTTTTTCGCTAAATTGAGACGTCGATGATAATCTCATGATATTATGCATGGCAACTTGTCGGATATTTTATGTAATTAATTGCTGATGGAGTGAATACCTACCTAAAAAATTCGGAATTACGTCAGATGCGCTTCGTCCTCGGCCTTCTCGCCGGCCTCCTCGGCATGCTCGCCGGGTGGTTCGGGCTGGCGCTCGCCATCATCTCGTTCACCGGACCGGGCAACGCCGGCGGGGCCGCGATGGGCGCCTTCTTCGGCATCGGCCCGATCGGCGGGCTGGCGGGTCTCGTCGCCGGCATCGTGCTCTTCCGGAAATACGGCATTGTCCGCGCGGCCGCCCCGACCGAAGCCGCGAGCGAGCCCGGGGGCGACCCGAGTGCGGCTGCGGCAGCCGAGCCGGGACAGGTTCGCCCGGCCGTCGCCGCCGTTCTTCTCCTCGTCACCGCCGTGCTCATCGGCTGGGCGTGGCGCGAGCTTCTGATGTAGGCGCCGCTCTCGAGGCGCGGTCCCTGAGCCGATCGCTGGTCAGCGCCTCGAGGAAGGCGACGATCGCGGCGACCTCGTCCTCACGCAGAGGCGACGGCGTGTGGCGGGTCAGGCGACGAGTCTCGGGGTCCCAGGAGATGCGCGGGGCGACGTGAGGCTCATCGGTGACGACGCGCCCGGCCTGGACCGTCGCCATGATCCGCACCGCTTCGGCGAGATCGTCGACCGCGCCGTTGTGGAACCACGGCCCGGTGAGCGCGACGTTGCGCAGCGACGGCACCCGCCAGATGCCGGCCGTGCCCGAGCGCGCGGCGCCGAGATCGTCGGTGAAGCGGAATTTCGTGGTGTAGGGCGTCGCCAGCGACGGGAAGCGGCGCAGGCCGGCGCGGCCCTCCTCCGGGGCGAGGAGGCTCGCGCGGCTGAAGCCGGGGCCGGCGTGGCAGACGATGCAGCCGACGCTCTCGAACAGCGCCATGCCGCGCAGCTGCTGCGGCGTCAGCGCGGCGGCGTCGCCGGCGAGGAAGCGATCGAAGGGCGCGTCGGGGGTGACGAGGGTGCGCTCGAAGGCGGCGAGCGCCCGAGCGATGGTCGCCGGTGCGATCGGCGCCGCGTCCCCGAAGGCGGCGGCGAAATCGGCGCGCCAGGAGGCATCGGCAGCGAGACGGCGGGCGACCTCCGCCGGATCCGCCCCCATCTCGATCGGATTGGCGATCGGCCCGAGCGCCTGCTCCTCGAGGCTGTGAGCGCGGCCGTCCCAGAACAGGCGCGCCTGGAAGGCGGCGTTCCAGACGGTGGGCGTGTTGCGCGGGCCGACCGCGCCGCCGATGCCGACCGCCGTCGGCCGGCCGTCGCCGCCGCCGCGGTCGAGGTCGTGGCAGGAGGCGCAGGAGAGCGTGCCGTCGCGGGAAAGTTCGGTGGCGAAGAACAGACGACGGCCGAGCGCCTCTTTCGCCGGCGTCGGCGGATCGTCCGGCGGAAACGGGGCGACGGCGGGGAGCGCCTGCCAGACCGGGCGGCCGACTTCATGAGCCGGCTGCGGCTCCGGTTCCGGGATGGTGAGAGCCGGAGCGAGGCGATCACGGTCGGCGAGCGACAGCGTCTCGATGACGGCGAGTTTCAGGCCGAAGGCGAGGACGCCGCCGCCGAGGGCGACGACGAGGAGGACGCGGCGCGGCCCGGAAAGGCCGGCGAAGGGCGCCAGATCGCGCCAGACGATGAGGATCGCCGCGGCGAGGCCGACGACGAAGGCGCCCGCCCCCGTCAGGAGGAGAGGTGAGACGTCGAACATGGTCTAATGCCTTCGGCCGGCTCACGCGCAAGCGGCGGCGAGCCCGGCAGGATCGAGTAGGGTGATGCGGCGATGGGTCGTGGCGACGAGGCGCCGGGCGACGAAGCCGCGCAGAAGCCGCGAGACCACTTCGCGGGACGTCGCGAGATGGCGGGCGATCTGGTCCTGGGTGATCGCCACCTCACGACCGCCCTTGGCGCGGCGGAGGAGGAAGGCGGCGAGCCGCGCCTCGAGCCCCTGCGACGCCGTCTCCTCGATCATCGCCATCAGTTCGAAGAGCCGGCCCGACAGGACCTCGAAGGTGAAGCTCTGGATCGTCGGCTCGAGGGCGAAGAGCCGGCGGTAGACGTCGCCGGGAACGACGGTGACCTCGGTGTCGCCCTCGCTCTCCACCCAGGCGGGATAGGCCAGGCGAGAGAACAGGCTGTTGAGCGCCAGGATGCAGGATTGGCCCGGCTCGACCCAGTAGAGCGTGCCCTCGCGGCCGTCGGCCGAGACGTAATAGACCCGCAGCGCCCCCTTCTCGACCAGATAGGCGCCGGTGACGAGATCGCCGCGGGCGATGAGCGGCGTGCCGCCGGCGCAGGCGAGCCGCGTCGCCGCGCCGGCGAGGAGACGCCGGCTCTCCTCGCCGAGATCGGCGAGGGAGGGGAAGAGATCGAAGGCCGGCGTCGCACCCATGCGTCGATCGTAACGCCTCGCGGCGAGATGCGTGACGCTTCCCATGTCGCACCCCCTCCCGGTCTCTCACGCCGCCCGGGCGAAGAAGAGATCCCCAGGCGTGGAGGTCACGACCTCGGTGATCTCGTCGAAAGGCAGGCCGACGCGGGCATGGGCGCGGGCGACCGCTGCGGCGTCCGGGGCCATGGTGAAGCAGAAGGCGCGGCCTTCGTCGAACCCGACGTGGATGCGCAGCGACACCACACCCTCGGCGCGGCAGGCCTCTTCATACTTGGCGTGGAAGCCGGCGAAGTCCTGCGGCGAGATCCCGGCCGGGAAGGTTCCCTGCCGGGCATCATGGGTATCGATGAAGAACTTCATCGGGGCGAGATCGGTGGTCATCGGTACGTCTCCTGGTCCGCATCGTCGGGACCGGGAGACAGTGGACCGGAGGCACCCCGCGTGGCTGGAACTTATGTCACGCGGGCGGACGATCCCGTTTCAGCGCTTCGGTGCGACGAGAGCGAAGAAGGCGCCCTGCGGGTCGATCGCCTGGACGATCCAGGCGCCGCCGGGCACTTCCATCGGTCCGTGGACGACGCCGCCGCCGGCTGCGGTCAACCGCTCGATCGCCGCGTCGATCGCCTCGACGTTGAAATAGAAGGCCCAGAAAGGTCGCGGGGTCTGCGGCATCCGGGTCATCATGCCGCCGACCGCCTGACCGCCGGTGGCGAAGAGGCGGTAGAAGCCCATCGGCCCCATGTCCATGCGTTCCGTCTCGGTCCAGCCGAAGAGGGCCGAATAGAAGGCGAAGGCCGCCTCACCGTCACCGGCGTGGAGTTCGTGCCAGCCGACGCGGCCGGGCGCCATCGGATCGGGCTTCGGCATGCCGTCCGGCGGGGACATGGCCTCTCGGAAGAGGACGAAGGCGGCACCATGAGGATCGGCGACGACGGCGAAGCGGCCGACACCGGGGATGTCCTCGGCCGGCTTGTGGACCGCGCCGCCGGCGGCGGTGAGCCGTGGCAGCATGGCGTCGACATCCTCGACGCGGACGTAGCCGATCCAATGCGGCGGGACACCGGCCGCAGCGAGCGGCTCGGGCAGAGCCATGGCGCCGCCGACACCGCCCATGGCGCCATCGCCGGCGGACAGGACGACGTAGCGATGAGCGGATGTCGGATGGTCACAGGCCGACCAGCCGACGACGTTGCGGTAGAAGTCGACGGCAGCGTCGAGGTCGGAGGTCATCAACTCGTACCAGCAGAACGGCGCGACGGTCTCGCTCATGGTCTCACCCTCCTCGTGATCCCGCGACGGGCAGCAGGCACTTCAGGTAGCGCTCGAGATGCGACAGGCTGTCGACGGCGACCGCCGTATCGCCCGCCGCCTTGGCGAGGATGAAGGCGCCCTGGATCACCGCCTGGGTGTGGAGCGCCACGCTCTCCGGCTCCCAGTCGGCACCGGGCGCATGGTCCGCCTTGGCGGCGGCGATGGTGTCGACGAGGCCGCCGGCGTGACCGCCGATGCCGAGGGCGCAGGCGTCGCGGATCGCCGGGTGTGTCTCCCAGACCTCCTGCACCATGGTGCCGAGGAGACAGGTGACGTCGGCCATCTCGCCGTCGAGCATCGACTTGCGCAGCGCGACATAGGCGAAGAGGCGATCGCGGGGCGTCGCGGCGGCGTCGAGGCTCGGATCGTCGAAGAGCTCGGCGGCGCGGGCGGCGAAGGCCTCCGCGGCGGCGATCGCCAGCGCTTCCTTGTCGGCGAAATGGTGGAAGAAGGCACCCTTGGAAACGCCGGCGGCGGCGCAGATGTCGTCGACCGAGGTGGCGACGAAGCCCTTCTCACGGATCGCCCGCGTCGCCGCCTCGAGCAGACGGCGACGGGTATCGACGGGATTGCGCGCGGTGCGGGGCATGGTGCGAACTCCAAGAACCGCAGATAGTTTCATACCGACTAGACGGTTTGTAAATAGGGAACTTGCGCCTCGGAACCAGCGCGAGGTCGAGGCCGAGCATCCAGGACCGCTCAGCGGCCTCCCATTCGAAAATCAGCGATCGAGCATTTCCTCACCCGACAAAGTCGGTGATGTCCACGAAATTCGTATCCCGAACGGCTCACCCCTTGGCACAATACCTCACGTGCTTGGCTACCCAATTCTTATCCGATTCACGGCCCTTGTATATATGATAGAATATTGGGACTTCCCCCATCGATCGAGAGGGAATCCCGAGTATACCTCTTTTCCATCTATTTATTATTCGCACCTGAAGCGGCTCATCGAGATTCTCATAGAAACCTTCATCTCTATAGGATGCGTTTTATTTGCCTATATCCGGATGCGCACCAATGTAGATCGAGACCACTTCCGCGCCACTTCTTCCTCTGACATCGACCAGATAGAAATCCGCCATACGTCGGGGTTCACCGACGATGGTCAATTCCTTGTCGAAGCAGACATTCATGATTCCCGGTGCGTCTCCCGCCAGGAGCACACCCGCCGCCAGAAGGAGTTCGTACATCGTTTCGACCTCCGCAGCGATGAGACGGCCCAGCGGCCTCATGGCCAGCCGCTGCCGCCCACCGGTTGCTCAATATGAAACTGCACCTTTTCTCGACCTGAAAAACAGCAAATTCGAGACACGGGGATCGCGAACGCGAAGGCTCGATCAACATCGGGAAGATGGTCTCGAAGATCGCGTTCACGCCGGGAACCATGCGGGAGGGGCGTGAAACGTCGAAGGGCCGGCGAAATGCTCGCCGGCCCTCGTGATCGAATTCGCGGATCGAGAGGATCACACCCGCATCGGCATCAGCACGTAGAGGGCGTTCTGCGATCCGAGGTCCTGGATCAGGGTCGGCGAACCGGGGTCGGCGAGGCGGAAGACCGCGGTGTCGGTTTCGAGCTGCGAGGCGATGTCGAGCAGGTAACGGCTGTTGAAGCCGATATCGAGCGCTTCGTCGTCGGATTCGACCGCCAGTTCCTCGGTCGCCGAACCCGAGTCCGGGTTGGTCACGGAGAGGACGAGCTTGCCTTCGCCGACCGCCAGCTTGACGGCGCGGCCGCGCTCGGAGGCGATGGTGGAGACGCGATCGACGGCGGCGGCGAATTCGTCGCGATCGACCTTCATCTCCTTGTCGTTGCCCTGCGGGATGACGCGGCCGTAGTCGGGGAAGGTGCCGTCGATCAGCTTCGAGGTGAGGACGATACCGCCGGACGCCTCTTCACCCTTGGCGGCGAAGGTCAGGCGGATCTTCGAATCCGACAGTTCCACCGTCACTTCGGCGTCGGGGGCGTCGACCAGCTTCTGGATCTCGCCGACGGTCTTCCTCGGCACGATGATGCCGGGCATGCCCTCGCAGCCGTGCGGGGCGACCATCTCGGCCTGGGCGAGACGGTGGCCGTCGGTGGCGACGGCGCGGAACTTGAGATCGCCGTTCACCGTCACCGCATGGAAGTAGATGCCGTTCAGGTAGTAACGGGTCTCTTCGGTGGAGATGGCGAACCAGGTGCGATCGACGAGACGCTTCAGATCGGCGGCGGGCAGCTGGAAGCGGTGGGTGAAGGTGCCGGCGGTGAGGTCGGGGAAATCCTGCTCCGGCAGCATCTGCAGGGCGAATT
>CALMYM010000271.1 GCA_937873675.1 uncultured Alphaproteobacteria bacterium
CATCGGCTCCTACGAGAACATGCGGGAGATCTCGCTGCGCATCCGCCAGGCGGCGCTCGACCTCGGCGTCAAGCGCATCGTGTTCGGCGAGTGCGGTCACGCCTGGCGCGTCGCCTACTCGTTCCTCAACACGCTGGCCGGTCCGTTCGACTTCCTCGATCCGCGCTATCCGGTGCCGCAGCACATCTGCGAGTACACCTGGGACCTGATCCAGGAAGGCAAGCTGAACTTCGACAAGTCGAAGAACGACCACATCAAGCTGACGTTCCACGACAGCTGCAACGTCGCTCGCGCCACGCGCATGGGTGACAAGCCGGGTGGTCAGTTCGAGATCCCGCGGGCGATCCTGCGGACGGTCTGCAACTACTACTACGACATGCCGGAAGACACCATCAAAGAGGCGACGTTCTGCTGCGGCGGTGGCGGCGGCCTCTTGACCGACGAGCTCATGGACCTGCGCAAGAAGGGCTCCAGCCCGCGCATGAAGGCCCTGCAGACGGTCAACCAGGAGCACGGTGTCACCCACATGGCGGCGATCTGCGCCATCTGCAAGACGCAGTTCGCCAAGGTCATGCCCAATTTCGGGTTCGAGCGCGACTCGATCCTGAGTGTCCATCAACTGGTTTCGAACGCCATCATTCTCGAAGCGCCGCAAGACGACGAATGAGACCGGTGAATATGAACACCGGCGCGGCCGGGGGAGGAAAGACATGAACGAGAACGCCAACCCGCAGAAGCTGACCTTCCGCCGCTACAAGAACGGCGACAGCATGTGGAAGTGGGACGATCTTCAGGAGAAGATCTTCCAGGCCGACAAGTCGCACAAGTGCCCGACCTACATCCATCGCGCCCCGCCGTGTCAGGCGGGCTGCCCGTCGGGTCACGACATCCGCGGCTGGCTCGCCATCGCCCGCGGCATGGACAAGCCGCCGGTCGCCGGTCAGGCTTGGCAGGAGTACGCCTTCAACCGCATGGTCGAGGCCAACCCGTTCCCGTCGGTGATGGGTCGCGTCTGCCCGGCGCCGTGTGAAGACGGCTGCAACCGCAACGAAGTCGACGAGTTCGTCGGCATCAACGCCGTCGAGCAGTACGTCGGCGACTGGGCGATCGACAACGGCCTCAAGCTGGCCGGTCCGGCGCAGGAGAGCGGCAAGGCCGTGGCCGTCGTCGGCGGCGGTCCCGCCGGTCTCGCCGCGGCGATGTTCCTGCGCCGCTCCGGCCATGCCGTCACGATCTTCGAGGCGCACGACCGTCTCGGCGGCATGATGCGCTTCGGCATCCCCGGCTACCGCACGCCGCGTGACCGTCTCGACGCCGAGATCAACCGCATCCTCGACATGGGCGTCGAAGCGAAGCTCAACTGCCGCGTCGGCACCGACGTGACCATCGACGAGCTCGAGGCCAAGTACGATGCCATCTTCTGGGCGCTCGGCGCGCAGAAGGGCCGTCCGCTGCCGGTTCCCGGCTGGGACGTCGAAGGCTGCATCACCGGTGTCGAGTTCCTCGACGCCTTCAACCAGGGCTGGGTGTTCTCGACCGCGCCGCGCGTCATCGTCGTCGGCGGTGGCGACACCTCGATCGACGTCGCCTCGGTCGCCCGCCGTCTCGGCCACATCTCGGCCGAGGCCCACAAGGATCGCTCCGGCGCGGAGAACCTCGGCTTCGCCGCTCACGACGTCGCCGGCACCATGGCCCGTGGCGGCGTCCAGGCGACGCTGACCTCGCTCTTCCCGATGTCGCAGATGACCGCCGCCGAGCGCGAGCGCGAAGATGCGCTGCGCGAGGGCGTCGACATCCGTGACGGCGTCATGCCGCTCGAGGTTCTCTCCGAGAACGGCAAGGTCACCGGCCTGCGCATGTGCAAGTGCACCATGAAGGGCATGGTGCCGATGCCGACCGAGGGCACCGAGTTCGTGCTCGAGTGCGACATGATCGTCTCGGCGATCGGCCAGATGGGCGACCTCGCCGAGGGTCTCGAGAGCCTCGACAACGGCCGCGGCTTCATCGGCGTCGACGGCGTCTACAAGGTCAAGGGCAAGGACAAGCACTTCGCCGGCGGCGACGTCCTGCGTCCGCACCTGCTCACCACCGCGATCGGCCACGGCCGCATCGCCTCGCAGGTGATCGACGAGTTCCTCGCCGGTGAGTCCCTGGAGAAGCGTCCGAAGGTCGACGTCAACCAGTTCCGTCTGCTCGAGGAGCTCGCGCAGCGCGGCCTGGAGCCGGATCCCTACGATCACCTGCAGGCCCGTGGCACCTCGAGCGCCAAGTTCGCCGTCCACAACTACGACGACCGCGCCTCGAGCCACGTCATCCCGCACGACGATCTCTTCAAGGGTCACTTCCAGTACGACGCGCGTGAGCATCGCCACGAGATCCACATCGACGCGGCCAACGTCATCGGCAACTTCGACGAGCGCATCACCGGCCTCACCGAGGAGCAGGCGCGTCACGAAGGCAAGCGCTGCATGAGCTGCGGCATGTGCTTCGAGTGCGACAACTGCGTGGTGTTCTGCCCGCAGACCGCCGTCGAGCGCGTGCCGAAGAAGGAGCGGGCGCTGGGCCGCTACGTGACCACCGACTACGCCAAGTGCATCGGTTGCCACATCTGCAAGGACGTCTGCCCGACCGGTTACATCCAGATGGGCCTCGGGGAGTGAGGTGATGAGCGAGAGATCGTCCCTCGAGCGGCTGATCCTCGTCGTGAGCGTGCTGGTGATGACGGTTCTGGCCGGCATCATCGGCGCCCACGCCGGCGAAGTGCCGCTGCCGTCGGTGCCCAAGGCGACCGGCGGGTCCTGCGTGGCGCCTCCGGACGTCATGCGCCGCAACCACATGTCGATGCTCAAGCACGGGCGTGATCTGTCGGTTCGCCAGGGCGAGCGCGTGGAGGGCGGCCGTCTGACCGGCTGCATCGATTGCCACGCGGTCTCCGACGGCAAGGGCGGTCAGGTGACGGTCTCCTCGCCGCAGCACTTCTGCCGCACCTGCCACGACTACGCGGCGGTGAAGATCGACTGCTTCGAATGCCACGCGTCGCGGCCGGAACAGGCTCCGAAGGCTACGGATGCCTCGCCCGACACGCCGAGTTCGGCGCTCGCGGCGCTCGCCGACTACGCCAAGGAGGTCGCCCGATGACCGATCGTTCGCAATCGTGCGGCGGATCCTGCGGCTGCAAGCCGGAGGCCGAAACCGTCGACGAGAGCCGTCGCGGCTTCCTCGCCGGAGCGGCGATGGCCGGCGCCAGCGTCATCGCGCCGGGCGTCACTCTGTTCGCCTACGGCGCCGGTGAGGCCCAGGCGGCCGGCGCCGACCCGAAGAAGCGTTGGGGCATGCTGATCGACGTCTCCAAGTGCGTCGACGGTTGCACCGGCTGCGTCACCGCCTGCCAGACCGAGAACGGCTGGAAGACGACCGGCCGTCCGGCGACCGATCCGCAGTGGATCCGCAAGGTGACGCTTCGTGATCCGAAGACCGGCGCCACCAAGTCGGCGCCGATCATGTGCCAGCACTGCGCCGAGCCGCCGTGTGCCGACGTCTGCCCGACCGGCGCGTCGTTCAAGCGCGCCGACGGCATCGTCCTGGTCGATCGTCACCGCTGCATCGGCTGCCGCTACTGCATGATGGCCTGCCCCTACAAGGCGCGCTCCTTCGTGCACGAGGCGCTCGAGGATCAGAAGCCCCACGCGCCGCGTGGCATGGGCACGGTCGAAGGCTGCACCCTGTGCGTCCATCGCGTCGACAAGGGCGTCGCTCCGGCGTGCGTCGAAGCCTGCGCCAAGTCCGGCGGGGCCATCATGTTCGGGGACATCGCCGATCCCAATTCGGAGATCTCGAAGGTGATCGCCACCTACGCGACGATGCAGATCCGCGGCGACCTGGGCGTCGACCCGGGCGTGCGCTACCGGAACCTGTGAGGACCGACCCATGGCGAACATCGTCTATACCGAATGCCGGGGCGGTCAGCGGTTCTGGATGCTCTTCGTGGGCCTCCTCGTGCTGGTCGCGATCGGCGGTCTGTCGGCGCTCTACATGGAGCACAACGGTCACATCGTGACCGGCATGTCGAACGAGATCGTCTGGGGCATGCCGCACGTCTTCGCGGTGTTCCTGATCGTCATCGCCTCGGGCGTGCTCAACATCGCCTCGCTCGGCTCGGTCTTCGGTGAGATGCACTACAAGCCCAAGGCGCGTCTGTCGGGCGTGTTGGCGATCACCTTCCTGGTCGGCGGCCTCGCCATCCTGGTGCTCGACCTCGGGCGGCCGGACCGGCTGACCGTGGCCATGACCAACTACAATTTCCGCTCGATCTTCGCCTGGAACGTCATCCTCTACTCCGGCTTCATCGGCGTGGTGCTCGCCTATCTGGTGGTGCAGATGACGCGGCGCTGGGCGAAGTTCACCCCGCACGTCGGTCTCGCCGCCTTCCTGTGGCGTCTGACGCTGACCACCGGCACCGGCTCGATCTTCGGCTTCCTGATGGCCCGCTCGCCCTACGGGTCGGCCGTGCTGGCGCCGCTGTTCATCGCCATGTCGCTGGCTTACGGCCTCGCCGTCTTCATCCTGATCCGTCTGGCGCTCGAGAGCTCGGCCAGCCAGGGTCTGGGCGACGAGCTGCTGCAGCGGCTGATGCGGCTCCTGGTGATCTTCGTCGGCTCGGTGCTCTACTTCTCGGGCGTGTTCCACTTCACCTCGATCTACACCGCTTGGCGGGTCGACTGGGAAGCCTATCTGCTGCTCGACGGCGGCCTCTACACCCTGCTGTTCTGGGGTCTCTACGTGATCCTCGGGACGCTGGTGCCGATGGTGATGCTCTACGGACGCTCCGGGATCTCCCGCACCCGTGAGATCGTCTCCTCGGTGTTGGTGCTGGTCGGTGGTTTCGCCCACATCTACATCATCATCGTCGGTGGCCAGGCCTACCCGTTGCAGCTCTTCCCCGGCTACGAGGTGGCGAGCTCCTTCAACGACGGCATCGTCGCCCGCTACGTCCCGACCCTGCCCGAGATCGGTCTCGGCCTCGGTGGTACGGCCCTGGCGCTGGTGCTGGCTATGATGGCGATGCGTCTGTTCCGCCTGCTGCCCAAGGGCGAAGGGGAGAGCTATGCCGACGCGGCCTGAGTTCGGGACCTCCGTGGGTGCGACGGCGCGCGGGTTCGACCCGCGCGTCGACGTCGCGCGCCCGCGGGTGCTGATCTCGGCGGCCCACAAGTCGTCCGGCAAGACCACCTTCACCACCGGCCTCGCGGCGGCGCTGACGGCGCGCGGCCTCGTCGTCCAGACCTACAAGAAGGGTCCGGACTACATCGCTCCGCTGTGGCACGCCCGGGCGACCCGGCGGCCCTGCTACAATCTCGACTTCAACACCCAGGACCCCGCCGAGATTGAGGCGACCATCGCCGCGCACGCCGCCGGCGTCGACTTCGAGCTTATCGAGGGCAACAAGGGTCTGCACGACGGCGTCGACCTGGAAGGCCGCGACAGTACCGCGGCGCTGGCCAAGCTGGTCGGCGCGCCGGTGATCCTGGTGCTCGACGCCTTCGGCATGACCCGCGGCATCGCGCCTCTGGTCATGGGCTATCAGGTCTTCGATCGCGACGTCGACATCCGCGGCGTCGTGCTCAACCGGGTGGCGACGGCGCGCCAGGAAGAGAAACTCCGCCAGGCGCTCGAGCGTTACACCGACCTGAAGGTGCTCGGCTGCATCGGCCGCTCGGCCGACCTGACGGTGGCGGAGCGCCATCTCGGCCTGACCACGCCGCAGGAGACCGACAACGTCGAGCGGGTCGTCGCCCATCTCGCCGAGACGGTGGCGGCCGACGTCGACGTCGATGCGGTGATCGAGCTGGCGAAACGGCCGGCCCACGGCCATCGTGCACCGACTACGCCGATCGTCGTCACCACCACGCCGGCGCGCGACGTCGAGCCGGTGACCATCGGCGTCGTCCGTGACGAGGCCTTCTGCTTCTACTACCAGGACGATCTCGAGGCGCTGGAAGCCGCAGGCGCTCGGCTCGAGTTCTTCTCGGCCCTGACGACGCCGCGGCTGCCGCGCGTCGACGGCCTGTTCATCGGCGGCGGTTTCCCCGAGAGCCACATCGACCGGCTGGCGGCCAACGCTTCGCTGCGCCTCGACATCGCCGCGGCGGCGGGTGAGGGCCTGCCGATCTACGCCGAGTGCGGCGGGCTGATGTATCTGTCGCGGTCGATCGCCTGGAAGGGTGAGAAGGGCGACATGGTCGGCATCGTCCCGGCGGACGCCGTGGTGCAGGAGCGGCCGCAGGGCCGTGGCCTCGTCGTCATGGAGGAGACCGCGGCGATGCCGTGGCCGACGCCGCGCGGCGCGACCAAGCCGGTGCGCGTCAAGGCGCACGAGTTCCATTACGCCCGGCTCGAGAACCTCGCCTCCGGTTGCAGCTTCGCCTACCGGGTGGTGCGCGGCGACGGCATCACCGGTGCGAACGACGGCATCGTCGTCGGCAACGTCATGGCGAGCTTCACCCACCTGCGCGACACGTCGCGGGCGCGCTGGGCCGAACGTTTCGTCGAATTCGTCAGGGCGCGGGCGGGCGACGACGGCACGACGTTGCCGGTCGGCTCGTCGGCCAGGATCAGCGCCGGCCGGTGCACCACCGCGCGC
>CALMYM010000272.1 GCA_937873675.1 uncultured Alphaproteobacteria bacterium
ACGTCGGGCGAGACCTTCGCGGGTGAAACCGACCTTTTCGAGGAGACGAATCGAGCGGGTGTTCTCCGGCAGGCAGGAGGCTTCGAGGCGATGCAGGCGCAGGCTCGAGAAGGCGTGGGCCGCGACGAGGCCGACCGCCTCGGTCATGACGCCCCTGCCGGCGTGGGGAGCGCCCATCCAGTAGCCGAGGGTGCCGGCCTGGGTGACGCCGCGGCGGATCTGGGCGAGGGTGACGCCGCCGAGGAGTTCGCGCGAGCCCGCGTCGAAGATGAACCACGGGAAGGCGACGCCGTCGCGCATCTCGGCGACGTAGCGGCGGATGCGGCGGCGGAAGGCCGATTTCTCGAGATCGTCCTCGGGCCAGTTCGGCTCCCACGGCTCCAGGAAGGCGCGGCTGCGGGCGCGCAGGTCGGCCCAGGCGGGATGATCGCCCATCACCGGCGGTCGCAGCATCAGACGGGCCGAGCGCAGCACCGGCAGGGGATCGTTGGAGACGAGGCTCAGGAAACCCATCGCCCCGGCCTCCTCAGGCGCGCGAGCGCAGATGGCGCGTCAGTTCCTCGCCGCTCGGCGCGCCGGCGACCGGACCGACCAGGGCCATGGTCGGCGACGATCCGGCGAAGATCTCGCGCGCCAACCGCTTCACCTGCGCCTCGTCCACTTCGGCGATCTTGGCGAGGATCTCGGCGGTGCCGAGCGGACGGCCCCAGATGAGCGTCTGGCGGCCGATCTGGCTCGCCCGCGACACCGGGCTCTCGAGGCTCATCAACAGGCCGGCGCGCAGCTGCGCCTTGGCGCGGGCGACCTCGGTCTCGTCGAGGTCGTCGGCGAGGCGCGCCACTTCCGCGACGATGCCCGGCATCATACGCTCGAGGTCTTCCTCGCCGGTCGCGGCATGGATGCCGAAGAGGCCGGTCTCGCGATAGCCCCAGTGGAAGGCCGAGATCGAGTAGCACAGGCCCTGGTTCTCGCGGATCTCCTGGAAGAGACGCGAGGACATGCCGCCGCCGAGCACGGTGGCGAGCACCTGGGCGGCGTGATGATCGGGCGACGAATAGGGCCGGCCCTCGAAGGCGAGGGTCATCTGCGCCTCGGAGAGGTCGCGGGTCTCGCGCACGTCGCCGCCGCGGTAGACGGCCTCGGCGAGCGGCGGGGCATCGCCGGTCGGCAACGCGGCGAAACGCTCTTCGGCGAGACGGACCACCTCGGCGTGGGAGAGATTGCCGGCCGCCGCCACCACCATCTGCGGGGTGCGGTAGTGGCGGTCGAGATAGGTCCTGAGCGAGCCGGAATCGAACGACTTCACCGTCTCGGGCGTGCCGAGGATCGGCCGGCCGATCGGCTGGTCGGGGAAGGCGCGCTCCTGGAGGAGATCGAAGACGACGTCCTCGGGCATGTCGTGGGCGGCGCCGATCTCCTGGAGGACGACGTGGCTCTCGCGCGCCAGTTCCTCCGGATCGAAGACCGAGTCGGTGAGGATGTCGGCGAGGATGTCGACGGCGAGCGACAGATCGTCCTTGAGGATGCGGGCGTAGTAGCAGGTGTTCTCGACCGAGGTGGCGGCGTTGATCTCGCCGCCGACCGCCTCGATCTCCTCGGCGATACGGCGGGCCGAGCGCTTGGTCGTGCCCTTGAAGGCCATGTGTTCGAGGAGGTGCGAGATGCCGTGCTCGTGAGCGTCTTCGGAGCGCGAGCCGGCGCCGACCCAGACTCCGATCGAAGCGGTCTCGACCTGCGGCATCGTCTCGGTGGCGACGGTGAGACCGCTCGCCAGCTTCGTCACTTCCACGCTCATCGGCGTCTCCGTCCTCGCCGGGCTCTTCGTCGGCCCGTCCGACCGGGATCGACCCGGCTCGCCATGGT
>CALMYM010000273.1 GCA_937873675.1 uncultured Alphaproteobacteria bacterium
CAGCTCATTTCCCAGGTTGTTGCTGGTAACGGCAATCGCGCGGTCGCACGCCAGCTTTTCGTCCTGCGCGCGCGCCAGCGACACCGCCGCGTTGTATACCCGCGCGGCTTCATCCAGCCGCCTGGCGCCAACCAGCGCCCACGCGATCAAGATACGCGTGCGGGCCATCATCGAAACCGGCTCAACGTCGGTCAGATCCACCGACCGCTGCAACACCGGCTCGGCGACGCGGATCTCGTCCTCGGCGAGGACCAGGATGACGTCGTGGGGCACCTTACCGTGGTCGGCGGCGACTTCGGCGAATTCGCGGCGATCGCTGGCGGCGGCGGTCGTCAGAATGGCGCGGACGATGTCGAAGAAGATTTCGAGCTCGGTCTCGTCGGCCTCGCGCTCGACCAGAATCAGACGCGTCAGATCGCCGAGCAGTCGTCCCCGCCCCGTGGTGCTCGTATCGCGCGCGAGCAGATCGAGATGTGCCGAATCGAGAGCCATCGACGTTCCTTGGGACCGGCGAGAATTCCTCGTCGGATCGTCACCATGTCGAACGATCATCGGCGATCTTCATTAGGCATTGCTTAACGTGATGTGGCGGATTCCGCGTGGTATTCGATGAAATTCACGATGGCGCGGTGGAGAGGGGCGTTGCAGGGGGAACACAGCGTCGCCGAAATATCGCGGGAGATGGTGTTCGAGCGCGTCTCCGGCGCGGCCGCGTCTTGTTACGGTGGGGCACGGTGGACATTATGGCAGCGGGTTTCGGGGTGACGTGTCACCCGGAAGGCGCATGTATTTCAGCTACTGAAGATCGACGAGGACGGCATGAGCAGGACGATGCTTGTGGCGGCGGCCGTGGCGATCGGGGTGATGGCACTCCCGATGCGGGCCGACGCGGAATACAATCCGGGCGTTCAGGTGCGTTACGACGCGATGGGCAATCTGGTCGAAGGTCCCGGATCGGCCGGCTACTCGTCCGGAGGTCCCTCCTACACGCCGATCCAGCGCGAGGTGGTGAGCTTCGATCCGAAGTACGGCAAGGGCACGATCGTGGTGAACACCGCCGAGCGTCGCCTCTATCTCGTTCTCGGCGACGGCAAGGCGCTGAAGTACGGCATCGGCGTCGGCCGTCCGGGCTTCGCCTGGGCCGGTGCCCACTCGGTGACCCGCAAGGCCGAATGGCCGGGCTGGACCCCGCCGCCGCAGATGCGCCGCCGTCAGCCGCACCTGCCGGCCTACATGCCCGGTGGCCCGGAGAACCCGCTCGGCGCTCGCGCCATGTACATCGGCTCGACCTTCTACCGCATCCACGGCTCCAACGAGCCCTGGACCATCGGTCAGGCCGTGTCGTCGGGCTGCTTCCGCATGACCAACGACGACGTCACCGACCTCTACGAGCGCGTCAAGGTCGGCGCCCGGGTGGTGGTGATCAACTGATCGATCGCGAACCCCGCGAAACGCGAGAAGCCGGAGGGTGACCTCCGGCTTCTTTCGTTTTCGGACCGGGTTCCATGGAGCGCATCGACGTCGACCGAGGCGTACGCCGTGCGCGATGGTTCGAGGCTCGCTCCGCTCGCACCTCACCATGAAGGGTGGGCGATCGGGACGGCGAAACCAGAGGCTTCATGGTGAGGTGCCCCGCGCGAGCGGGGCGCCGAACCATTTCGCAGGGAAGCGGCCGGGCGGCTCCGATGGCGCGGTCGCTTCGTTCGGCCGTAGAGAGGCGACGCGTCGACCGCGTGGCTCACTTCTCGCGCTTGAGGCCCTTGGCGGCGAGTTCCTCGAGGTAGCGCGCCCACAGGGTGTCGTGGTCACGGCCGAGCTCGTCGAGATGGACCCAGGTGTAGATGCCGCTGTCGTGGAGATCGTCGAAGTTCAGGCGGACGGCGTAGTTGCCCACCGGCTCGACGCCGAGGATCTCGACGTCGCGCTTGCCGCCGACGGTCTTGCGCTCGGCCGCCGAATGGCCCTGGACCTCGGCCGAGGGGCTCATGACGCGCAGGTATTCGGCCGGCAGTTCGTGGCGCTCGCCGCCCTCGAAGGAGACGATCAGGGTCCGCCGGTCCTTGGTCAGACGGATCTCGGTCGGGCGGACGGTCCGGGTGGTCATCGCGGCGTAGCTCCTCGCTTGTCGGGTTCCTGCGGGACATAGGTCGGTGACCGGGGTTGCGCAAGTCTCGCCGACGCCGGTTGACGGCGACGCCCCGCGACATATGGTTCACCCCGACGGGCGGTGCGGCGACGGCCTCGCCGGCGCCGGTGGTGGAGTGGGTCATGGCTTTCGTGGTGGGTGAGGACGGACGGTCGCGGTTGGTCGATCCCTTCGGGCGGTCGGTCTCCTATCTGCGCGTCTCGGTGACGGACCGCTGCGATTTCCGCTGCCACTACTGCATGTCGGAGGACATGACCTTCCTGCCCAAGAAGGACGTGCTCAGCCTCGAGGAACTCGACCGGCTGTGTTCGGCCTTCGTGCGGCTCGGAACCTCCAAGATCCGGCTCACCGGCGGCGAACCGCTGGTGCGCAAAGGCGTGATGACGCTGATCGGCTCGCTGGCACGCCATCTCGGCGAAGGCCTCGACGAACTGACGCTCACCACCAACGGTTCGCAGCTGGCGAAACACGCCGCCGACCTCGCCGCCGTCGGCATCCGCCGCATCAACGTTTCGCTCGATACGCTCGATGCCGAGAAGTTCCGCGGCATCACCCGCTGGGGCGAACTCGCTCCGGTGCTCGCCGGTATCGACGCGGCGCTCGCCGCCGGGCTCTCGGTCAAGCTCAACACCGTGGCGGTGAAGGACTTCAACGAGGCCGAGATCGACGACCTCCTGCGCTTCGCCCATGCACGCGGCATGGACCTGACGCTGATCGAGACCATGCCGCTCGGCGAGATCGGCGGCGATCGCATCGACCAGTATCTGCCGCTGTCCAAGGTGCGCGCCGATCTCGAGGGCCGCTTCACCCTCACCGACATCGACCATCGCTCCGGCGGACCGGCGCGCTACGTGCGGGTGGCGGAGACCGGCGGACGGCTCGGCTTCATCACGCCGATGACCCACAATTTCTGCGAAAGCTGCAACCGGGTCCGGCTGACCTGCACCGGCACGCTCTACATGTGTCTCGGCCAGAACGACGCCGTCGACCTGCGCAAGGTGCTGCGCACCAGCGACGGCGACGAGGCCATCGACCGGGCGATCGAGGCGGCGATCGACCGCAAGCCCAAAGGTCACGACTTCGTCATCGAGCGCTCCGGCGCCGGGCCGTCGATCCTGCGCCACATGAGCACCACCGGCGGCTGACCGCCGCGCCGCCGGGCCGCTGTGCGGGTTCGGACGTCGCGTCGACGCCGCCGGGCGCGAGACCGGCGTCCGGCGCGGAGCCGGGTCGCGAGAGCGTGGATGGTGGACGGACGAGCGATCGGCTAATCCGGTTCAAATCGTTTAGCCCCTCCATCGGGATTCTCCATGCCCCCCTCCCGGGACAATTCGCGCGGCATCCTCGCGATGAACGTCGCGATGTTCTCGTTCATCACCTCCGACACGCTGGTGAAATACGTCACCCAGTCGCTGCCGCTCGGTGAGGCGATCTTCCTGCGTGGTGCGATCGCCTCGGTGATCGTCGGTCTCGTCGTCGTCTGGGCCGGCACCGGACGGGCGTGGCGGACGATGTTCGAGCCGTTGATGGCGCTGCGCCTCATCGGCGAGATCGGGGCGACGCTGTTCTATCTGGTGGCGCTGGTGCACATGCCGATCGCCAACGTCTCGGCGGTGTTCCAGGCGACCCCGCTCGCCATGACGGCGAGTGCGGCGCTCTTCCTCGGCGAACAGGTGGGACCACGGCGCTGGGCGGCGATCGCCGTCGGCTTCATCGGCGTGATGATCATCGTGCGGCCCGGGCTCGCCGGTTTCGACGCATGGTCGATCGCGGTGCTGATCTCGGTCGCCTTCGTCGCGCTGCGCGACATCTCGACGGCGCGTCTGCCGGCCTCCGCGCCCGCCTCGCTGGTCACCTTCGTCACGGCGCTGGCGGTGACGGCACTCGGGCTGGCGCTGTGGCCGTTCGAGCATCTGGTCGGCAAACGCGTCGAGTGGATCGTGCCGGATGCCTTCAACGGCGCGCTGGTAGCGGCCAACGCGGTGACTCTGCTCTCCGGCTACGTCTTCCTGCTCTTCGCCACCCGCTTCGCCGAGACCTCGGCGATCGCGCCCTTCCGCTACACGCTGCTCGTCTGGTCGTTCCTGTTCGGCATCGTCGTCTTCGGTCAGTATCCGGACACGGCCACCCTGGTCGGGGCGGCGATCGTGGTCGGCACCGGCCTCTATTCCTTCCATCGCGAGCGCGCCCGCCGCGCCGTGACACGGCCCGCGGCATCGCACCCCTCGGTCGGAGGCGCCGACAGCGATCCCTCTTGACGAAGGGGCCGATTCGTCCGACCTGTGTGAGGTGTCGGCGAACGACTTCCGATCGCCCCACGACACCCGGTACCGGGCCCCTCTGGCGAGAGACGTCGGCGCTCTCGTGATGTCGGTACCGCCGTCCACGCGCCGGCGTCTCCTCGATGCCACCATGACAGACACCGATTTTTCCTGCGCCCGTCAGATCCGGCGCGGCGACGGCACCCGTGGAAGCGGGCACTCCGACCGGCGAGCGGCGGGAGGTGCGCGATGAACGGCGAGGCGTCGGGCAAAGGCTTCTTCGACTATTTCAAATGGGCCTTCATCGTCACCGGGGGCGGGCTGGCGCTCGGCGCGGCGCTCGGCTGGCACTCGACCGGCACGATCGCCGGCACCGGCACCGTCTTCTTCATCTGCGCGGTGTTGGCGGTCCTCGAGATCTCGCTCTCCTTCGACAACGCCATCGTCAACGCCAACAAGCTGAAGGACATGACGCCCGTGTGGCGTCACCGGTTCCTCACCTGGGGCATCGTCATCGCCGTCTTCGGCATGCGCATCGTCTTCCCGCTGGCGATCGTCGCGGTGGCGGCGCGGATCGGACCGATCGAAGCGCTCCATCTCGCCGCGAGTCGGCCGGAGGAATACGCCCGCATCATGCAGGAGGCGCATCTGCCGATCGCCGCCTTCGGCGGCACCTTCCTGCTGATGGTCGGGCTCACCTACTTCTTCGATCACGAGAAGGAGGTGCACTGGATCGATCTGCCCGAGCGCTTCATGGCGCGATCGGCGACGATCAAGGGGATCGAGATCGCCGTCGTGCTGGTGCTGATGCTCGGCTTCTCCAGCCTGCTGCCCGAGAAGGACGCGATCACCTTCGTCTATTCGGCGATCTACGGGCTTCTGACCTTCCTCGCGGTGGAAGTGCTCGGGGCGGTGCTCGACGCCTCGCAGGAGACGCTCTCGCAAGCGGCGCGCGGCGGGCTCGGCGCCTTCCTCTACCTCGAGGTGCTCGACGCCAGCTTCTCCTTCGACGGCGTCATCGGCGCCTTCGCGCTCACCCAGAACCTGTTCGTCATCGCCATCGGCCTCGGCATCGGCGCCATGTACGTGCGATCGATGACCATCATGCTGGTCGACAAGGGCACGCTCACCGAATACCGCTACCTCGAACACGGCGCCTTCTACGCGATCGTCATCCTGTCGGTGATCATGTACGCCCAGACGCTGGTCCACATCCCCGAGGTGTTCACCGGGCTGGGCGGCGCGGCGCTGATCGGCATCTCGTGGTGGTCGTCGATCCGCTTCAACCATCGGGCGGAACGCGGCGCGGCATCCTGAGGTCGCCATCGCGGCGCTCAGCGACCGCCGCGACCGCCACGATGGCACTTCCCTCCGTCGAGATGCGACCGGGTGCCGGGCGGGCGCCCCACCGATCCGTTCGCCCTGCGAACCGACCGGAAAACCCCGGCGTAGCAGGAGCCGGCGGCTAGGACTTTCGTCTCGACCTTGCTATAGGAGGCCATCCGCGTGTGCACCGACGAAAGAGGCGGCGGCAGGCGGCGAGCGGAACGGGCGGGATGAGAAACCGGCGCGAAACCGGGTCGAATCCCCTCTGGATAATTCTTCTGACCAGTCTATAAAACCGGTCAGCAGAAAGCTCGGGTTTGGGAGGATACCAGCTTGAACGCCCTCATCGCATTCTCGCGATCCGTCGACGCGGTCACCGTACGGATGGGGCGCCTCGTCGCCTGGCTCCTGGTGGTGGCGATCGTGATCTCGACGGTGAACGCCGTCGTCCGCAAGCTCTTCGACATGTCGTCGAACGCCTGGCTCGAAGCACAGTGGATGCTGTTCGGTGCGGTGTTCCTGTTGTGCGCCTCGTGGACGCTCCAGGCCAACGAGCACATCCGCATCGACATCGTGAACTCGAGCCTGTCGCGCAAGACGCGCAACGTCATCGAACTCATCGGCCACATCTTCTTCCTGCTTCCGATGGCGGCGGTGATCGTGTGGACGGCCCTGCCCTTCTTCCTCGCCTCCTACGAAGCGAACGAGCAGTCCTTCTCGGCCGGCGGTCTGCCGCAGTGGCCGGCGAAGTTCCTGGTGCTCGCCGGTTTCGTCGTCCTCTTCATCCAGGCGCTGTCCGAACTGATCAAGCGCATCGCCGTGATGCGCGGTCTGATCGAGGACGCCCACGCCGCCGGCGGCCATCACGCCGCGGCCGAGGCGGAGGCCGAGCGACTGCTCGCCTCCACCGAGAGCGCGAAGACCGAAGACGGGGCGAAGACCGCCCACTGACGTTCCCGCCCGGCCGATCCCCCTCGGGTGTCCGAGGGTGTGGGTCGGCTCCGCTCCCTCGCTTCTCGGACCGACCTCATGGCTGCGTTCATCGCCCACAACATCGCCCCGATCATGTTCGCATCGTTGGTGGTGTTCCTGCTTCTCGGCTACCCCGTAGCCTTCTCGCTCGCCGGCTGCGGCCTGTTCTTCTTCTGGATCGGCGTCGAGCTGGCGCCCTACTCCAGCGGCAACATCAACCTCGACTGGATCCTGCTGCAGACGCTCCCCGAGCGCATCTACGGCATCATGAACAACGACGTGCTGCTGGCCATTCCGTTCTTCACCTTCATGGGGTTGATCCTGGAACGGTCGGGCATGGCGGAGGACCTGCTCGACACCATCGGCCAGCTGTTCGGCACGGTGCGCGGCGGCCTCGCCTACGCGGTGATCTTCGTCGGCGCGCTGCTCGCCGCCACCACCGGCGTCGTCGCGGCCTCGGTCATCTCGATGGGCCTGATCTCGCTGCCGATCATGCTGCGCTACGGTCGGCGACTGGCCACCGGCGTCATCGCGGCGTCGGGCACGCTGGCGCAGATCATCCCGCCGTCGCTGGTGCTGATCGTCATGGCCGACCAGCTCGGCGCCGACGTCGGCGCCATGTACGAGGGCGCCTTCGTCCCCGGCCTGGTGCTGTCGAGCCTCTACGCCGTCTACGTCTTCATCGTCACGGTGCTCTTCCCCAAGGCGGCGCCGGGTCTGCCGGCCTCGGCGGTCGGCTTCCAGGAAGGTGACGGCCCGACGGCGTCGCGCATGGCGCGGATCCATGCGGTGCGGCTGCACTCCCGCATGGCGGTGGCGGCGGTCGGCTTCATCCCGACGCTGCGTGGCACCTTCTCCGCGGCCATTTCGACCGGAGGCTCGGTGCAGGACATGATCTTCGCCGGGTTCCTGGCGATCTTCACCATCGGTGCGGTGCTGTTCCTGGTGAAGCTGGTGCGCGTGCTGCTCTCCGGACAGGAGAGCCGCGGCATCCTCTCGCTCGCCTTCCTGGTGATGGTCTCCGGCATCGTCGGCTGGGCGGTGATGAGCCGCACCGCGATCAAGGGCGGCGCCGACTTCGTCATCCTGGCGATGTCGGTGGCGGTCGGCTTCTCCTTCGCCGTGGCCTGCGTCAACTGGCTGACCGATCGTCTCTTCGGCTTCCGCTTCCTGTCGAAGATCGCCCAGCAGGTGACCTTCGTCATGGTGCCGCCGCTGGCACTGATCTTTCTGGTGCTCGGCACGATCTTCATCGGCGTCGCGACGCCGACCGAAGGCGGCGCCATGGGCGCCTCGGGCGCGCTGCTGCTCGCCTGGCTGAAGCGGACGATCGACAAGGACCCGAGCCGGTTCAACTTCGCCATCGTCAAGCAGGCGGCGGAATCCACCGCCAAGCTCTCGGCCTTCGTGCTCTTCATCCTGGTCGGCGCGCGCGTCTTCTCGCTGACCTTCTACGGTGTGAACGGCCACGTCTGGGTCGAGGAGATGCTGTCGTCGCTGCCGGGCGGCCTCTACGGCTTCCTGATCATCGTCAACATCGCGGTGTTCCTGCTCGCCTTCTTCCTCGACTTCTTCGAGCTGGCGTTCATCGTCATCCCGCTCCTGAAGCCGGCGGTCGAGAAGATCTTCACCACCGATCCGACGGCGCTGGCCCTCGCCGCCCAGTTCAACCTGACGACGCCCGAGGACATCGCCAAGACGATGATCATCTGGTTCGGCGTGATGATGGGCGTCAACATGCAGACGTCGTTCATGCACCCGCCCTTCGGCTTCGCCCTGTTCTTCCTGCGCTCGGTCGCTCCGCGCAATCCCTACAAGGACAAGGTGACCGGCCAGACCATGGCGCCGGTGAAGACCTCCGAGATCTATTGGGGTGCGGTGCCCTTCGTCGTCATCCAGCTCGTCATGGTGACGTTGGTGATCACCACCCCGGGCATGGTGGTCTCGCCGAAGGAGAAGGTGAACCTCGAGGACCAGAAGAAGGCGCTCGAGCAGCTCAACAACATCCCGCAGATCGAGATCCCCGGTCTCGACCTCGGTGGGCCGCCGAAATTCTGAGATCGACGCACCCGCGAGATGCGAAGGGGAGCCCCAGGGCTCCCCTTCTGCGTTTCCGGCTGTCTCGACGCGCCTCGTGGTCGAGGTGATACCGAACCGACGAAGTTTCGACCTTTTCGAAACTTCGTCGGTGAAGGCGAGCCCGAACGGGCGTCGGCCGATCGGGCCGTGATGCTGATGAAATTCGGACGAGTTCGAATTTCATCAGCCGAGTATGACGTGCGCCGCGGGGCCCGAGGCCGTGGCACCGGTGGCAGACCGATACCGCGCCCACTGCACCGCGTGGGGTCCGGCGCTCGCCACCGCCCGCCGACCACACGGCGGCCGCGCGGCGCGGACGGCGGTGGAGGGTCCGGGGCCGCGCGCGGGGCACAGGCGCGGCGAGGCCACGCCGCCGGCGAGCCTCGCTCCTTCCGTGGCGATCGGTATCCCACCGCCGCCTCGTCGGCACGGCGGCTCGGGCACCGGCGGCGATGTCCCCGGAAAGACGAAAGGCCCGGGGATCGCTCCCCGGGCCTTCACGAACCGCTCGCGGTTCGATGCCGATCAGCCGCGCGAACGGGCGCGGATCATGTAGGCGTCGAAGCCGAACTCGGCGATCTGCCACCACAGGTATTCGTCACCGCGGAAGGCCATCATGTGGTCATGGACCTTCTTGAATTCGGCGTTCTCCTTCGAGATCTCGGCGTAGAGCTCGACCGAAGCCTTGTAGGCGGCGTCCATGACTTCCGCCGGGAACGGATGGAGCTGGGCGCCGGCCTGGACCAGACGCTTCAGAGCGGCCGGGTTGCGAGCATCGTACTTGGCCTGCATGTCGGCGTTGGCCATGGCGGCGGCCGAGGTCAGAATCGCCTGGTAGTTCTTCGGCAGCTCGGCCCACTTGGCCTTGTTGATGAAGAAGTGCAGCGCGGCGCCGCCTTCCCACCAGCCCGGATAGTAGTAGTGCGGCGCGACCTTGTAGAAGCCGAGCTTCTCGTCGTCGTAGGGACCGACCCACTCGGCGGCGTCGATGGTACCCTTTTCGAGCGACGGATAGATGTCACCGCCGGCGATCTGCTGCGGCACCGAGCCGAGCTTGGTGAGGACGCGGCCGGCGAGACCACCGATACGCATCTTCAGACCGGCCATGTCGGCGACGGTCTTGATCTCCTTGCGATACCAACCGCCCATCTGGGTGCCGGTGTTGCCGCCCGGGAGCGAGTAGATGTTGTGCTTGGCGAAGAACTCGTTGAGGAGGTCCATGCCGCCGCCATGATAGAACCAGGCGTTCTGCTGGCGGGAGTTCAGGCCGAACGGCACCGCGGTGGCGAAGGCGAAGGTCGGATCCTTGCCGACGTAGTAGTAGGGCGCGGTGTGGCACATCTCGAGGGTGCCGTTGGTGACCGCGTCGGCCGCCTGCAGGCCGGGGACCAGTTCGCCGGCGGCGAAGACCTGGATCTGGAAGTTGCCGTCGGTGGCTTCCGACACGGCCTTGGCCATGACGTCGGACGCACCGAAGATGGTGTCGAGCGACTTCGGGAAGCTCGAGGTGAGGCGCCAGCTGACCTTCGGCGAGCCCTGGGCGATCGCCGGGGCGGCGAGCGCGGTGGTCGCGGCGGCGGCTACGGTACCCGCCGTGGCGGTCTTGAGAAACTTACGACGTTCCATCTTCTCGTTCTCCTCCCAGAGAGCTTGCGTATCAAAACGTGATCCGTGGTCCCCGGTTCGACTTGGTGTCGAGCCGAGGGCTCCACGATGACGCGAATTCGTCACAGCGCCGCGACGAGCGCGGCTCGTGGGTGGGATCCGGTTCGGACGTGGCGGCATCGTAACCGAAAGGGACCATTCGTCACCATCTCGTTGCCGATCTCGTGTCGACGATCCGAGGACCGGACCGCCATGCGACGCGAGACGCCGTTCTCACGGCACCCTGCCGACGACGCCACTCGGTGACGCCGCTCCGACGAACCGGTCGCCGGAATTCGCGACGGTCTGTTTTTCGGACCGCCATGGGTACATGGTTAGACTATAGATCCCCCCGGCTGGCAAGGGGGCCGAGGCGGCGGCGGACGGCCGTCACCGCCTCTCGGCGGGGTTCAGCGTTCGAGCCGCGCGACGAGGCTCGAGGTGTCCCAGCGGGCACCACCCATCTTCTGCACTTCGGAATAGAACTGATCGACGAGGGCGGTCACCGGCAGATGGGCGCCGTTGCGGCGGGCCTCGCCGAGGACGATGCCGAGGTCCTTGCGCATCCAGTCGACGGCGAAGCCGAAGTCGAACTTGCCCTCGTCCATGGTCTTCCAGCGATTCTCCATCTGCCAGGATTGGGCGGCGCCCTTGGAGATGGTGGCGATCAGCTTCTCGACGTCGAGGCCGGCCTTGTGGGCGAAATGGATGCCCTCGGCGAGGCCCTGGACGAGGCCGGCGATGCAGATCTGATTGACCATCTTGGCGAGCTGGCCGGAACCGGCCGGGCCCATCAGATTGCAGGCGCGGGCGAAGCTCGCGATCACCGGCTCGGCACGGGCGAAGGCCGCCGCTTCGCCGCCGACCATGACGGTGAGGACGCCGTTCTCGGCACCCGCCTGACCACCGGAGACCGGCGCGTCGAGGAAGGCGAAGCCGCCGGCCGCCGCGGCGGCGGCGAGATCGCGGGCGATGTCGGCGGAGGCCGTGGTGTGGTCGACGAAGATCGAGCCCTGCGCCATCGTCATGAAGGCGCCCTCGGGGCCGAGGGTCACCTGACGCAGGTCCTCGTCGTTGCCGACGCAGGCGAAGACGATGTCCTGTCCCTTCGCCGCTTCGGCCGGGGTGGCGGCGACGCGGCCGCCGTGGGCGGCGACCCAGGCCTCGGCCTTGGCGGCGGTGCGGTTGTAGACGGTCACCTCGTGGCCGCCCTTGACCGCGAGATGGCGAGCCATGGGATAGCCCATCACGCCCAGTCCGATGAATGCGACCTTGGCCATCTGCGTCTCCTGTCGATTTTCGTTGCGTGTCGAGGGGTGCGATCAGCGGATCGCGAAAGGGAACCAGCGTCCGGCGATGCGGCCCAGCGTGCCGTCGCGGTCGAGGTCGAAGAGCGCCTTGTCGACCGAGCGGCCGAGGTCGGCGTCTTCGCGGCGGAAGGCGATGCCGGCGCCGGCGCCGAAGTGGCGAGGGCTTTCGACCGGCCGGCCGACGAAGCGCAGGCCCTTGTTATCGAACACGAGATCGAGCAGGTCGAAGAGGGCGAGGGCGTCGCCGAAGACGAGATCGAGACGATCGCCGGCGAGGGCGGCGAGCGCCTCCGCTTCGGTCGGATAGGCGACGATCTCGGCGCCGGCGGGGGCGTAGACGGCGCCGAGGTGGACCGCGTGGGCGGTGCCGGCGCGCACACCGATGCGCAGTCCGGATGCGGTGGCCGGGCGCGGATCGATCGGCTTCGAGCGATCACGTCCGACGAAGCGCGGCGCGATGTGGTGATAGGCGGCGGTGAATTCGACGACGCGACGCGCCTCCTCGGTGATCGGCTGGGAGGCGACGAGGAGATCGACGCGGCCGCCGAGGAGCGACGGCACCAGGGCGTCCCATCCGGGCGCGGCGATCGGGCGCAGACGGCGCGGGCGACGTCGACGTCGAAGCCGATCGGCTTGCCGGCCTCGTCGAGGCTACTGAAGGGCGGGTAGTGGCCGTCGGTGGCGATGCGGATGCGCTTCCAATCGCGCGCCTCGGCGGGCGCGAGCGCCACCGCGACGAGGACGAGGAGTGCGAGGGAGACGAAGCGCATGGGTTCCCGACCGAGAGGGACCGAACCGGACCGATCGGCCGGTTCGCGAAGGCGTCCTATAGCATGCGCCGGCGCGAGCGTCGCCAGTCTCCGCGATGGCGACCTCACGGGTCGACGAGCGGCGTCACGGTGCCGGAGACGCCCCGGCCGACGGCGCCGGCACGGTCGCCGAGGCTGTCGCGGGCGTCGGGGTCGAAGACGGCGATCGGCGCGGTGACGGCGAGGCTGGCGGCGGAGCCGACGGCGCCGGCCGCCCCCATGGCCACGGCGCCGAGCCGATCGGCGAGGCCGATCCGGTCCTCCGACACCTTCTGGCCGGCGATCAGGCGGCTGCCGAGCAGGCGCACCACTTCGGGGCTGCGCGCGAACTTGCCGTGGTTGAGTTCGTCGCCGGTCTTCAGTGCGGTGAGATCGAGCACGGTGACGCCGTGTTGCTCCAGGCGGGAGCGGTAGGGCTCCTGCGAGGGATCGATGGCGCCGAGGCGATCGACGCCGCCGGCGATGCGCCGCGACAGGCCGAGCGCCTTGTCGTCGCGCGAGACGAACAGCGTCATGTGCGGGTGCGGGCCGATGCGGCGGATCTGATTCTCGAAGACGTCGACGTCGAGATCGGGCGAGGCGAGGATGACGTTGCCGATCTTCTTCGGCACGCCGCCGTGGAGGGCGAGGCCACGCAACGCCTCCACCGCCAGCCACGAGCCCATCGAATGGGCCATGATCGTCACCTCTTCGACCCCCGGCTCTTCCGCCGCGGCGCGCAGCAGCTTCTCCAGCGTGTCGCGCGACCAGTTGGTGCTCTCGCGGTCGTAGACGTAGTCGAAGACCGAGCCTCGCGACGGCCAGGTGAAGAGCACCGGCGCGAAATCGGTACGGCTGTCGTGGACGATCTGGGCGAAGCGGAACACCGCCTCTTCGTAGCGGGTGTTGAAGCCGTGGACGAAGAGCAGGACGCGGCGCTTGCCGGTGGCGCGGAACCAGGGACGACCGTCGCGGTCTCGCAGCGGATCGTCACCGACGACGGCGAAACTCTTGGCCGGATCGGCCGGCACCGCCGTCGGCCACTGGATCTCGCCGACCTGACGGACCTTCTCCGGCGGGATCGACACCACCACGCGGTTCATCGAGGCGTGATGGCCGCGCTCGCCGTCGAAGGGTCGGGCGGGATCGCCGGTGGGGTTGCGGGTGGTGACCACCAGCATGTCGACCTGCGACGTACCCTCGGCCGACAGCGTCGTCGGCGCCATGACGCCGTCGGGACGGCCGCCACAGGCGGCGAGCGTCAGAGTCGCGAGGAGCGCGACCACTTTCACCGATCCCGAGCCACGTCGCGGCGAGGTCGCCATCCTGCCTCTCCCCCGGCGCTCCGCCGGACCATCGTCGTGGCGGAGTGTCGTTCGGTGATAGCCCGAGGGCGCGCACCTCTCAACCCGCGGGCGTCACGGCGACGCCCATTTCCGCCGGGTGTGCCCGAGCGCACACGAAAATGGCGGAAAGGGTCAGCCGGCGTCCTTGGCGGTCGACTTCTCGACGACGACGTACTGGAGCGGCAGGGCGGTCGTGTACTTGATCTGCTCCATGGCGAAGGAGGTCGACACGTCGGCGATGTCGATCTTGGCGATGAGGCGCTTGTAGAAGCCGTCGTAGGCCTCGATGTCGGGCACGACGACGCGCAGCAGGTAATCCACCTGACCGGCCATGCGATAGAACTCGACCACCTCCGGCATCGCCGCGACGACCTCGGCGAAGCGCTTCAGCCAGTCGTCGGAATGGGTGTTGGTGGTGATGGCGACGAAGGCGGTGACCTTGGCGTTCACCTTCTTCGGATCGAGCACCGCGACCCGACGGATGACGACCCCGTCTTCCTCGAGCTTCTGGATGCGGCGCCAGCACGGCGTCGTCGACAGGCCGACCCGCCGGCCGATCTCGGCGACGGGGACGGTGCTGTCCTCCTGGAGGATCTGGAGGATCTTGCGGTCGATGCGGTCGATCACGGTGCGCTCCCGTGGGTATATAGGTAATATTTTCTCGATCTGACCGCCTAGAGGTGTCCTCTTTTCGTGCGTGCGTCAATTCCTCGACAGAAATAAAAATCCATTCCCAATATCCGTGCCGATCGCAGCACCTCACAGGCGTTCGGCGACCCGCCGGCGCAATTCGGGCACCACTTCGGCCACGAACCAGGGATGACGTTTCAGCCAGCCGGTGTTGCGCCAGGAGGGATGCGGCAGCGGCAGGACGCGCGGGAGGCCCGGACGGGCGAGGATCTCGCGCCAAGCGGCGACGGTTTCGCCGAGGTTGGGGCGGGCATCGCGCCCGAGATGCCAGAGCTGCGCCGGGCGGCCGACGGCGAGGACGAGATCGATCGCCGGCATCACCGCCATCACCCGGTCGCGCCACGCCGGGGCGCATTCGCGGCGCGGCGGCAGGTCGCCACCATGGGCGTCGTGGCCGGGAAAGCAGAAGCCCATGGGAACGATGGCGATGCGGGCGCGGTCGTAGAAGACCTCCTTCGTCACCCCCATCCAGGCGCGCAGGCGATCACCCGACGGGTCGGAGAACGGCACGCCGGAGGCGTGGACGCGGGTGCCGGGCGCCTGACCGGCGACGAGGATGCGGGCGGTGGCGGAGAGGCGGGTGACGGGCCGCGGCTCGTGCGGCAGCGGCTTTCCCCACGGGGCGTCGCGACAGATGCGGCAGCGGGCGATCTCGGCCTCGAGGGCCTCGACGGCGCGGCCGGCGGAGTGGGTTTCGCTCACCGTCTCAACTCCCCCCACCGAACCAACGCTCGAACCAGCCGGTGTCGCGGCGCTCGCGCTTCTCGCGCCGGAAATCCTGCGGCCAGACGAAATCGCCCGACCACAGGCCGCGGCCGTGGGCGCGGGCGTCGGCTTCTTCGTGCTCGTAGCCGCCATAGGCGACGGCCCAGCCGCTCCTCACCATCTCGGCGTTGAGCTTCGTGTCGCCGGCGGCACAGCGGCCGAGGTGACGGCCGTAGCGATCGACATCGGTGGAGAAGCAGGTCACCGGGCGGCCGCCGATCAGATGCAGGAGATGTTCGCGCGCCTCCCGCCCGCAGGGGTGCGGGGCGCCGGTGAGGGTGCAGGTCTGGTCGAGTTCGGGGGCGTCGATGCCGACGAGACGGACGCGGATGCCGTCGAGCTCGAGACTGTCGCCGTCGGCGACGCGCAGGCGGCCGACGTGGCGATCGGCCGGCACGACGAAGGGGCGCAGCACCGGCCACGCCTTCCACGCCAAAGCGGCTGCGAAAAGCACCAGAAACAAGCCGAGACGGCCGCGAAACGGCGCGATCGGGCGACGGGGCAGAAATCGCGTTCGATACACTTCTAATGAGTTCCTCGAGGCCACATGAACCGACTCTCGAAGCGGTTCATTAAGCATTCGCCCTTAGCCTTCGTCGCATCGCAACACCCGATTTTGCAGTGGACGAGGAACGGGCGTGAGCACGGTTGGGCCGGCCAGCGACAGCGTCGTCAGGACGGCGATCAATTCCGAGCGCGCCGAGCGACGCCGGCAGGTGACGCGCACCGTCAGAGACGTGCGCGAACGGCTGGACTCCGACACCGACGTCAAGCCCGCCTTCGACTGGGAACTGATGGTCGAGCATGCGCGGCTGCGCCTCGCCTCGACCGTCTGGGTCTCCGGTCTCGTCGCCTTCGTCGCCCTCGTCGGCCACTTCTGGACCGACAAGGTGCTGATCGGCGCCTGGGCCTTCTTCGTCATCGCGGCGCATCTGACGACGCTCTACTTCGCCCGCGACTTCCTCAAACTCGACCGCAAGGACGTGTCCCTGTCGAGTTGGCGGCGGCGCTTCGCGGCGCTCGACGGCCTGTTCGGCCTCGCCTGGGCGATCCTCTTCATCCTGCCGGCGGAAGCGACGATCGTCGCCGACGTCTTCCGCTTCTCGGCGATGCTGATCGTCGTGGCGGTCTGCGCCATGCTGTCGTCGAGCCTGCAGGCGGCGATGTTCGCGGCGACCTTCCCGATCACCGTCACCACGGCGCTGGCGCTCATGGCCCGCCCCGAGGTGGTGTTCCTGCCGACGCCGTCCTATCAGGTGGTCTTCGCCATCATGGCGCTGACCACCCAGGCCTTCTTCATCGTCCTCGGCTACCGGCTGTTCCGCGCCTCTCTCACCGAGATCGAGGCACGCGCCGAGAAGGACAGTCTGATCGCCGAACTCGAGCAGGCCAATTCGATCTCCGACGAGAGCCGACGCAAGGCGGAGGAGGCGAACTACGCCAAGAGCCGCTTCCTGGCGACCATGAGCCACGAGCTGCGCACGCCCCTCAACGCCATCCTCGGCTTCTCCGAGGTGATGCAGAACGAGCTGATGGGGCCGCTCGGCAACGACATCTACAAGGGCTACGTCGCCGACATCCACGACAGCGGCCGGCATCTCCTCGAACTGATCAACGAGATCCTCGACATCTCCCGCATCGAAGCGGGGCGCTACACGCTCAACGAGGAATCGGTGACGCTGCCCTACATCGTCGAGGACTGCGCCCACATGATGGGGCTGCGCGCCCGCAACAAGGGGCTCACCATCGCCGAGCAGTACGAGGACAATCTGCCGAAGATCTGGGCCGACGAGCGGGCCATTCGGCAGGTGACGCTGAACCTCCTGTCCAACGCGGTGAAGTTCACGCCGACCGGCGGCACCATCACCGTGAAGGTCGGCTGGACCGCCGGCGGCGGCCAGTACGTCTCGGTGCGCGACACCGGGCCGGGCATCCCGGACGAGGAGATCCCGATCGTGCTCTCCCGCTTCGGCCAGGGCTCGATCGCCATCAAGTCGGCCGAACAGGGCACCGGACTCGGGCTCTCCATCGTCCAGGCGCTGGTGCAGATGCACGGTGGCACCTTCAACCTCACCTCGAAACTGCGCGAGGGCACCGAGGTGATGTTCACCGTGCCGCAGTCGCGGGTGCTCGAGGTGATGCCGCGCATCGACGAGCGGCCGCGCCGGCGCGGCATCACCGACATCTCCGCCGCCGGCGCCACCGGCTCGGTGCTCGGGACCATGCGGCGGCAGATGGGCAAGAGCTGAGGCTCACCCGGCCTGTGCTGGTCGCATTCGACCAATTGCCCGAATTGTCCAAAACGTTTTTATTGGCGCCACCGCCTCGGGCGCATTAATATATTCAATAGTTCGAAATTCACCGAGAGCTTCTCGCCAACACATCGAATCGCATCCGGCCCGAATGCAAGATCGTCATCGCGTCATCATATCAGCGACATCGGGGCGCTTTTGCTCGCAAGGTCGAGCAACACGCGGCGCCTTTTCGGCGGAAGATCGATGATTCGCCATACCCGACACGATATGCTCGAGCTCCTGTGTCTGATCTTTTCGATCAAGCTCGAGGACGTACCGAGTTTCGCCTCACCGCAGGCGTTGGCGACCAGCTGCCACGTCGACCTCGATCTGGTGCGTCGGATCGAAGACATCGGTCTCCTGCGGTCCGAGCCGAGCCGTCCCGGCCGGCACTACGATGCCGACGACGCGCGGGTGACGGCGGTGGTCGCCGAGCTGATCGACCTCGGCGCCTCGGACCAGGACATCGACGACTATGGTCGCCACCTGCTCCAGCGCTGCGAGAAATGCGGGCCGGAGCCCTGCCCCACCCGTTGCGATGCGATCGAGGTGTTGCGGACGCTGCTCCGACGGATCGCCGAGAAGCATGGCGACCGCGCCGGCCGACGACCGTTGGTCATCCGGATCGAACGGGCGATCACCTCGATCGACGCGCTCGCCGACCTGATCTGATCCGGCTCAGCCTTCCTTGTCGCTCACCCCGGCTTCGGCGAAGGTCGCCATGCCGGCATGGGTGGCCGCGGCGGCGCGGATGAGCGAGGCGGCGATCGCCGCGCCGGTGCCCTCGCCGAGGCGCATGCCGAGATCGAAGAGCGGCGTCTTGCCCATCGCTTCCAGGGCGCGGCGGTGCGCCGGTTCGGCCGAGACGTGGGCGAAGATGCAGTGGTCGATCGCCGCCGGGTTGAGCGCGTGGACCACCGCGGCGGCGGCGGAGGTGACGAAGCCGTCGACGACCACCGGCACCTTCTGATGGCGCGCGCCGAGGATGGCGCCGACCATCGCGGCGATCTCGCGACCGCCGAGGCGGCGCAGGATCTGGAAGGGGTCGGTCTCGCCCTCGATACGGGCGACGGCGGCGGCGACCACCTTCGCCTTGTTGGCGAGCGCCGCGCCGGCGACGCCGGTGCCCGGGCCGACCCAATCTTCCGCCGTGCCGCCGAAGAGGGCGAGGTAGAGCGCCGAGGCGACCGCGGTGTTGCCGATGCCCATCTCGCCGAGACAGAGGAGATCGGTGCCGCCGGCGAGCGATTCCATGCCGAAGGCCATGGTGGCGGCGCAGCCGGCTTCGTCGAAGGCGTCGGTCTCGGAGATGTCCGGAGTGGGGAAGTCGAGGGCGAGTTCGAAGACCTTGAGGCCGATGTCGCTCACCATGCAGATCTGGTTGATGGCGGCGCCGCCGGCGGCGTAGTTCGCCACCATCTGCTTGGTCACTTCCGAGGGATAGGCGGAGACGCCCTTGGCGGTGATCCCGAAGCGGGCGGCCTGGGCACTGACCGCCTTGATGAACTCGCTGCGGGCCTTGGGGGCATAGTCCTTGAGCTGCGAAGTGTTCATGGGTACCCGGTCACTTGATCTGCACCCGTTCGCCGGCGGCGATCGCCGCGCGCAAGGTCGCTTCGAGCTTGCCTACGAAGGCCGTCACATCATCCGCCGTCTCGAGGAA
>CALMYM010000274.1 GCA_937873675.1 uncultured Alphaproteobacteria bacterium
CCCGACACCGCATCGGGCAGCTTAACCGATCGCGGGCGGTTCAAGTTACAAGACGGGCCTGCGGCCCTCCTCACCATGAGGCGCTCTCGAATAGTCGAATGATCACGAGCGCCTCATGGTGAGGAGGCCGCATGAGCGGCCGTCTCGAACCATCGCGCACTCACCCGCCCGCCGTCGCCGGCCGCGGCCGTGAAAACGACGAAGGCCGGCGGATCGTTCCACCGGCCTTCGTCGTGACTAGCGGTCCGCCTTCGCTCAGCCGATGCCGAAACGGCCGGCGGAGGCGCGGCCGGCGAACTTGGCCTGTTTGGCGAAGCGCTTGGCGATGCGCTCGCGCTTCAGGCGCGACAGGTGGTCGATGAAGACGACGCCGTCGAGATGGTCGATCTCGTGCTGGACGCAGGTGGCGAGGAGGCCGTCGGCCTCGATTTCCTGCTGTTTGCCGTCACGATCGAGGAACTTCACCCGGCAGCGGGCGGGGCGCTCGACGTCGTCGTAGTGCTCGGGCACCGACAGGCAGCCTTCCTGATAGACGTTCGTCTCCTCCGAGACCCAGGTGATCTCGGGATTGACCAGGCACATCGGCGCCTTCTCCTCGCCCTCGCGCGACACGTCGATGGTGACGATGCGCTTGGGTACACCGACCTGGATCGCCGCCAGCCCGATGCCGGGGGCGGCGTACATGGTCTCCAGCATGTCGTCGAGCAGCCGACGGATCGACGCGTCGACCGTCGCGACCGGTTCGGAGACCAGCTTCAGGCGGGGATCGGGAAGGGTGATGATGTCGAGCTTTGCCATGAGCCGTCAGATAGGAGAGCGATGCGCGCCGGTCAATCGAAACCGCGCGGGAACCGTGAGAACAAAACAGGATCTCTTAACGGAATCGCGCTAGTTTCCCTCCATGCAGGACGCGCTTCGCCGATTCGTCGCCGACATGGCCTCGCTTCAGTCGACGGTGACCACCGTCGGCGGGGCGATCGCCCTCGCCTTCCTTCTCCTCTTCGTCCTCGCCGCGCTGGCGGCGGCGCGCGGTCGCGCTCGGCGCGAAGCGTTGGCGGAGGAGCGGGCGCGCGAGCTCGACGAGCGCCTCGCCGAGGTGGCCCGCCTCCAGGCGGAGACGACCGGGCGGATGCAGACCATGGCCGAGGTCTTCGGCTCGCGGCAGTCGGATCTGGTGCGCGGCCTCTCCGAACGGCTCGACGGCTTCCCCCACCGGCTCGGCGACACGCTGGCCACCCAGGGGCGGGCGACGCACGACAACCTGTCGAGGCTCGCCGAGCGCCTCGCCGTCATCGACCGGGCGCAGCGCGGCATGGCGGAGCTCTCCGGCGAGGTGGTGCAGCTGCGCTCGATCCTGGCGAACAAGCAGGCGCGCGGCGCCTTCGGCCAGGGGCGGATGGAGGCGATCGTCGCCGACGCGCTGCCGGCCGACGCCTATGCCTTCCAGGCGACGCTGTCGACCGGGGTTCGGCCCGACTGCCTGATCCGCATGGGGACCGGGGCGGCCGATCTCGCCGTCGACGCCAAGTTCCCGCTCGAGGCGTGGAGCGCCTTCCACGATGCGATCGACGACGAGCTGCGCGACCGGGCGGCCCAGGGCTTCCGGCGCGACGTCCTCAGGCACGTCGGCGACATCGCCGACAAGTATCTCCTGCCCGGCGAGACCCAGGACATCGCCTTCCTGTTCGTGCCGTCGGAATCGATCTTCGCCGACCTGCACGAGCATTTCGACGACGTGGTGCAGCGGGCGCACCGGGCGCGGGTGGTGATCGTCTCGCCGTCGCTCCTCACCCTCGCCATCCAGGTGGTGCGCTCGATCACCCGGGATCAGCGCATGCGCGAGCAGGCGCACGTCATCCAGGCCGAGGTCGCCCATCTCCTCGACGACGTGGCGCGGCTTTCCGAGCGGGTGGCGAAGTTGCAGACGCATTTCGGCCAAGCGGCGCGGGATCGGGACCAGCTCGCCGTCTCGGCCGAAAAGGGGGAACGGGGGGCGGGGCGGATCGGGAACCTCGATCCGGGGGCCGCCCCCTTGCCCGCCTCGACACGGGGACCGGCCGAACCGGTCCTGCCCTTCGGTTCCGATCGCCTCGCGGGGGAATGACATGTCGTTGCTCGTCGCCATTCGTGGCTGGACGCCGGAGGAATGGGTCGAACGCTTTCGCCGCCTCATGCCGGGGCGGCTGGTGTTCGACGCGCGCCAGCCCTTCGACCCGGAAGCGGTGACCCATGCGGCGGTGTGGAAGCCGGAACCGGGGCTGCTCGCCGGCCTGCCCAATCTGCGCGCGGTGTTCAATCTCGGCGCCGGCGTCGACGCGCTTCTCGCCGACCCGACGCTGCCGCGGGTGCCGATCGCCCGCATCGTCGATCCGGACCTGACGGCGCGGATGACCGAATGGGTGGTGATGAACGTGCTGATGCACCATCGTCAGGTCCACGCCCACGCCGACAACCAGCGGCGCGCGGTGTGGGGCACCCTGCCCCAGCCGGCGGCCAAGGACGTGTCGATCGGCATCATGGGGCTCGGCGTGCTCGGCCGCGCCGCCGCCGAGGCGTTGATGGCGCTCGGCTTCCACGTCCGCGGCTGGAGCCGCACCCCGCACGAGATCGACGGGGTCGAGTGTTTCGCCGGCTCGTTCGGCCTCGGGCCGTTCCTCGGCCGCACCGACATCCTGGTGGTGCTGCTGCCGCTGACCCCCGACACGCGGGGCATCCTGAACAAGGCCCTGCTCGACCGGATGCGGCGCAAGAACCACATGGGCGGTCCGGTGCTGATCAACGGCGGTCACGGCGGCCTGGAAGGCGAGGCCGACATCCTCGCCGCGCTCGACTACGGCACGCTGGCGGCGGCGTCGCTCGACGTCTTCGAGACCGAGCCGCTCCCGGCGGTCTCGCCCCTGTGGGCCCACCCACGAGTGATCGTCACGCCGCACTGCGCCGCCGACTCCGACCCCGATGCGCTGGCGCGGGTGATCACGGAAGCGGTCAAGCGCGAGGAATCCGGCGGCGGCATCGCCCCGGAGACGTTGGTCGACCGGCGGACGGGGTATTAGGAATAAAGATATACCTCTAATTTAATTGGCGCACCTCAATTTATATCTCCCATTTCTACTTATCTTGTTGATTTATTTTGTCCAATATTTCTTTTGCAAATACTATATTTTGCCTCACATCCAAATCTCCAATTAAAATTCTTATTATCTCATTTAGTATTTTTTCTTCTATTTCATCTATTAAAAAGACAATATACTCTTCACCGTTTTTATCGATCAACTCTGCCTGGTGCGGGAGCACCTTCTTCACAAGTTCTGCCGTACCAGTTTCCTTCTTTATATATTTCGCAGGCACTCCACGCTTGATTGCCTGCAGCATAATCGCAGGGGTTACAATTGCCCTCATATATACACTGAATAAGGCCCACAAGTACGGCGGCGTGTATATTCTAATACTCTCCACCGAAGATTCCGGATGCAAATTGTCAAGTCCGGCGATCTGAAGTACAACCTCCGCCATCTGTTTAATGCCTTCAGAATCAGAATTATCTTTACCAACCTCCTCAAGAGCCTCCCGAAGCTTAATTCTCTTCGCGAACTCGTTCAAAATCTTGTATTTCCTAAACTCAAGAACTGCTTCCCATATTTTTTCCGCCGACTCCATCCTTCGCACCTGCAAAAGGTCGCCCCTTTTTAACATCACTCCAACAGCGTTGTTTGCGATAGCCGCACTAACTAACTCATCTATTTTTAGCTTTACTTTATACTCTTCTTCTTCTTTTCTAATTTTTGATCTTATTTCTTCTAGAGCGCTTTCAAATTTTATACGGACAAGCTCTCCGACATACTTCCGCACCACCCACCCGAAGAACGCCAGCACAGAACCAAGCACAACAAATGCGCTTGAGTACTTTATTATAAATCCAAATATATCTGACATCATGTTATTAATACTCCATGTATATTTATCATATTTAATTCCAGTAAATATAGTACCATTAGGTGCGAAATATAAAAAGACTGATATACAAAATTAAGACGAAAAATTACGAACCCTTTTCACCGACCGCAGCGGCGTGCCCGAACCCTCGATCCGCGCCAACCCCTCGGTGATCCCCTCGATGCCGACGGCCATCATCCAGGCGTTGGCGTGGAGGAAGGTCGCCGCGTCGCGCACCAGGGCGACGTGGCCGGACCAGAACAGGAGATCGCCGCGCTTCCATGCCCGCGGGTCGAGATCGACGGGCTCGCCCGCCGCCATCTCCTGCATGTCGGCATCGCGGGGCAACGCGACGCCGCAGGCCTCGTAGGCGGTCTGCACAAGCCCGGAACAATCGAGGCCTAGGGAGGAGCGGCCGCCCCACAGATAGGGCGTGCCGAGGAACCGTTCGGCGACCGCCACCGGGTCGGTCTCGAGGGCGTCGACGGGAACGAGATGGTTGGCGACGATCGCCCGGCCGTCGGCCGTCACGGCGAAGCGGCGGCCGTTCGCCTCGGTCTCGCGGACCACGGCGACGCGGGCGCCGAGGCTCGCCCAGCCGAGCGGCGGCTGTTTGATCGAGGGGCCGGGGTAGAGGAAGGTCCGCAGCGCCACGACCTTGTGGGTCGAGGCCGCCCCCTCGCCCTTCAGATAGGCGTGGACCGGCATGTAGCCGACGTAGCCGTCGCGGGCGAGCTGCACCCAGGCCCAACCCTCGTCGTCCTCGTCGTAGACGGTGAGGCGCTCGCCGACGAGCGCTTCGGTGTCGAGGGGCGCATCGGCGCGGGGGGCGCGGCGGAGCGACGCGAGGCCGTCGATCACTCGCGCCGCCTCGCCGTCGACGAAGCGGTCGGCGGTGACGCGGCCCTCGAGGGCGCGGGCGGCGAGGTCGGGACGGGCGGGCGTCAGGCGGGGGTCGAGATCGGCCACGGGGGCGCTCCCAAGAGTGTCGATGCCGAGCTCGGTCTCACAGACCGATCACCCGATCGGCGACACGATAGACGACGAGCGTCAACAGGAAGTCGAGGGCGACGAGGCCGGCGGCGAGACCCATCGGCACGGCGCAGGCGATCCGCGTCACCAGCCACGCATAATAGAGGCCGAAGGCGAGCGCGGCGAGATTGAGCGGCCCGAGCACCCCGAGCGGAATGACGCCGAGGGCGAAGAGCCCGGTGAAGACGAAGCTCGGCACGGCGGCGACCAGCGTCGTCCAATTGCGTGCCACCATGTAGGGCACATAGGCGCGGGAGACGCCGAGCGGCTTGGCGAGCACGGCGAGGACGACCGGGAAGGCGATCCAGGCGACGACATAGGCGAGGAGGCCGACGATCCAGTAGAACGGCCCCTCGAACACCCGCGGGTCGAGATGGACGGCATCGGGCAGGCTGCGCTGCGCCGCCAGTTCGACGAGCGGCAGCGGCAACACGAGGAGGATCACCCGGAAGGAGCGCCAGAAGCCGTCGATCGAGGTGTCGAACCAGGCCATGGCGCGTTCGTCGCCGAGGAGGAGGCGCCAGGAACCCTTCAGGGCGCGGGCGATCTCGGCGCGCTCGATCATTCCCGTTCCACCGCGAACCAGCGGACGAGGAAGGCCTCGTAGACCTGCGTCAGGGTCTCGAGATCGGCGACGGCGACGCGTTCGTCGACCTGGTGCATGGTCCGGCCGACCAGACCGAACTCGACCACCGGGCAATAATCCTTGATGAAGCGCGCATCCGACGTGCCGCCGGAGGTCGAAAGACCGGGGCGGCGGCCGACGATCTCCTCGATGGCGTCGGAGAGCGTGCCGATCAGGGCGTCGTCGCGGGTGAGAAAGCTGTCGGAGGACGGGCTCTCCAGCGTCAACGCCCAGTCGACGTCGTTGCCGGCGGCCTCGCGCAGGCGGCGGGACAGTTCCGCCTCGAGGGTGTCGCGCGACCAGATGTCGTTGAAGCGGATGTTGAAGCGGGCGCGCGCCTCGCGCGGGATGACGTTCCACGAGGGATTGCCGACGTCGAGGGAGACGAGTTCGAGGTTCGACGGCTGGAAGCGGTCGTTGCCGGCGTCGAGCGGTTCGGCGATCAGCGCGTTCACCAGTCGCATCACCTTGGGGATCGGATTGTCGGCGAGGTGGGGATAGGCGACGTGGCCCTGGCGACCGGTGACCGTCACCGTGCCGGAGAGCGAGCCGCGGCGGCCGACCTTGATGGCGTCGCCGATCACCTCCGGGTTGGTCGGCTCGCCGACCACCGCGGCGTCGAACTTCTCGCCACGGTCGTCGGCCCACTTCAGGAGCTTCACCGTGCCGTTGATCGAGGGGCCTTCCTCGTCGCCGGTGATGAGCAGCGACACCGAACCGGGCAGCGGGCGGTCGTCGCGGGAAAGCCGGCCGAGGGCGGCGAGGAAGGCGGCGATGCCGCCCTTCATGTCGACGGCGCCGCGACCGTAGAGGACACCCTCGGCGATCACGCCGGCGAAGGGATCGTGGGTCCAGCGCGTGGCGTCGCCGGGCGGCACCACGTCGGTGTGACCGGCGAAGGTCAGATGCGGCCCCTCGGCGCCACGGCGGGCGTAGAGATAGTCGATATCGGGGGTGCCGGGTTCGGTGAAGACCGGGCGGTGGACCTCGAAGCCGAGCTCGGCGGCGATCGCGCCGACGAGATCGAGCGCCCCGCCTTCGGCCGGCGTCACCGACGGGCAGGTGAGAAGGGCGCGGGCGATGGCGACGGGATCGTCGAGGGCGGGAAGCGTGGTCATCCTCCGCGATTACGGCGCGGGACGAGCGCCGTCAACGGGGATCGACGGAGGAGCCCATCGCCGCGGCGACGGCGTGGTCGCGGGGGTCGGGGGACGCGGCGAGACCGGCGGCGACGCCGGCGCGATCCTCGGCCGTGCGGTTCTGCGACAGCTTGCGCTTGCCTTCGAGCCGCTCGATCTCGATCTCGAAGCCGACGATGCCCCGCAACTGGGCGCGGACGAAGTCCTCCGGCGCGTCGGTGACCTTCCAGAGGTCGCTCCGGCCGGCCTCGTGGCGATCGGTGAGCGCCGTGACCAGGGCGAGGAGGCGATCGGCATCGTCGAAGAGCCGGAGACGGCCGTGGGCGTGGACGGCGACGTAGTTCCAGGTCGGCACGACCCGACCGGTCACGCGCTTCGAGGGGTAGAAGGACGGCGAGACGTAGGCCTCGGGGCCGAGTGCTGCGACGAGCACCGGACGGCCGTCGGCGGCGGGGGCGGCCTGTGGATTGGCGCGGGCGAGATGGCCCGAGAGCGTGCCGTGGGGTCCGCGGCCGGGGTCGAAGAGCACCGGCACATGGTCGGCGACGGGCGCCCCGTCGACGACGGCGATCAACGTGGCGAGACGGGTCTCGGCGAGGATCGCGGCGAGGACGGCGGGATCGTCTTCGGCGAAGGCGGGCGGACGATACATCGCGGGGCTCCGGAGCGAACGGGTCGGCCGATCTCGCACCGCCCGGGCGCGGGCGTCAACGCCCTGCCCCGGGCGCGTCGTCGCCGGCGAAGGGGTCGGTGGTGCCGGGCAGCAGGCCCAACTCGCCGACCATCCAGGCGAGCGAAGCGATCATCGCCAGTTCGGCCGGCCAGTACCGCCCTACGAAGTGGGCGGCGACCGCCGCCGGCGCCAGGAAGAGGAAGAGCCGCCAGCCGGAGAGCCGGCGATCGGCGAGGCGGCGAACCGACGCGGCGAGGAAGATCCAGGCCATCAGGATCCACCATGCCGCCACCAGCCCCCAGACGAAGAACAGCGCCGCCGGCGAACGGCCGATCAGGCGGGCGGCGGCGACGAGGCTCTCCTCCGAGACGAAGGCGCGGTGGAGGACGTACATGATCGCGACGAGACCGGCGGCGAGCCACCACGACGGCCGTCCGACGCGACCGCGGAAGGAGAACACCGCGCGCAGCCAATCCATTCCCTTCGTCCCTCTCTCACGTCTCGTGGCTCTCGATCTCGGGCGGGACGATGCCGCGCCGGCGGGAACGGCGTCGAGATGGGGTCTCCACGGAGACGCCGGGCGGCGGTCCACCCCGGTCTCAGTTGTTCCGCGCCCCGGGCGCGGCGAGGGGGGCCCGACCGGAGCGGTTGGCGCCGGCGGGCGCCGTAGCCTTCCGTGCCCTCGTAGCGGTTGGCGCCGGCGGTGCCGGGGCGCAGGATCATCTCGATGGCGCCCCAGGCCGCCAGTCCGGCGGCGATCACGGTGGCGAGCGCTTCGCCCGGACCGTGACGATCGAGGGTGGCGATCCCCATCAGGGCCCAGGGCAGAACGGCGTAGACGAGGAGCCACAGCCCGGAGCGGTCGCGGTCGTGCAGGCGGCGCACGCCGGCGGCGGCGACGAGCCAGACGAGGAGAGCGATGCCGCTCCACAGGAGGATCGTCGGCAGGGTCGGATCGATGGCCGTCACCGGCACGGTGGCGAAGCCGGCGAGGAGGAAGGCCGTGCCGGCGGCGACGGCGAGAACGGCGACGAGGATCACCGCGAAGAGCCGGCGCGGCAGGCGGCCGGAAAAGGCGAAGAGACTGCCGATCGAGACCATGACCCGCTCCTTCCGCCGACCGCGGACGAGCGCCATGTTCGCGGGCCGGCGCGATCCAGGCAACCGGAAAAGTCATTGACCTCCGCCAGAGGCGGAGGTTTGGGACGCTGCGCTTGGACCACT
>CALMYM010000275.1 GCA_937873675.1 uncultured Alphaproteobacteria bacterium
GGTCCCCGGCGGCGCCCCCCCCGGGGGCCGCCGCTCCGGCCAGCCGCCGATAGGCGGCCTGATCGCCACCCGTCGCCGACCGCATCCATTCGGTCCACGTCGCTTCGCGGGCCTCCCCGCCGGTTCTCACGGGCATCACCGGTTCCAAGACGGCGGGTTCTCCACTCGTGCCTACGCGGGCGGGGGCTGGTTCGTTACGCCTGTCCCGCGGTGATGACGGCTTCGTGAACGTACGGCCTCCGCCGATCACGAACGCGTGGGCGCCGTAACGAAATTCGGCGTCCCACCGAAGACCTCGTCGAGACGCCCACGTGGCCGCGTCCCCTAAGTGGAGAAGATCATCAGATGAACCGCCGCACCGTCAATCTCGCCGTCCTCGGTTCCCTCGCCGCCGCGCTCGGCGCCGCCACCCTCGTCGCCACGCCGGCCGCCGCCGCCGAAACGGAGAAGTGCTACGGCGTCGCCAAGAAGGGCCAGAACGACTGCGCCGCCGGCAGCCACGACTGCAAGGGCCACTCCAAGGTCGATTACGACCCGGCCTCCTTCAAGATGGTCCCCAAGGGCACCTGCACCACCATGAAGACCCCGAAGGGCATGGGCTCGCTCACCCCGATGAAGATGTGATCCCCCGCGTCCGAACCCCGACATCTCCCGAGACACAAGAGGACCTCCCGATGAACCGCACCGCAGCCGCTCTCGGCGTCGCCGCCACCCTCGCCGTCGCCCTTTCCGCCGCCGCCGTCCCGGCCGCCGCCCAGGACAAGCCGCAGGAGAAATGCTTCGGCGTCGCCCTGAAGGGCGCCAACGACTGCGCCGCCGGCGCCGGCACCACCTGTGCAGGCACCTCGCGTGTCGACTACCAGGGCAACGCCTGGAAGCTGGTGCCCAAGGGCTCCTGCACCACCATGAAGCTGCCCGGCGACCGCATGGGCTCGCTCACCGCGCTGACCCGCGACGTGCCGAAGGGCTGAGGCCCCATCCCTCGCCGCCGCCTCTCGCCCCGGAGGCGGCGGCGCTTTCCCGATCCCGCGATCGGCCGACCTCGAACCGACGGATGCTCCCGATGACCCGCTTCGCCCCTCCCCGCGCCGCGACCGAGCGCTTCGCCACACTGCCGGCGATCGGCGGCGTCGGCTTCAAGCCGCAGCATTTCGACGACATTCTCGCCGACGCACGCGGTGTCGGTTTCTTCGAGATCCACGCCGAGAACTATTTCGGCGCCGGCGGTCCTCCGCATCGCCGCGTCGCCGCACTGCGCGAACGCTTCCCCCTGTCGATCCACGGCGTCGGCCTGTCGATCGGCGGTGCCGGCCCGCTCGATCGCGACCATCCCCCCCGCCTCGCCGCTCTGGTGAAGCGCTACGAGCCGCAGTCGGTCTCGGAACATCTCGCCTGGTCGACGCACGCCGGTTTCGGCTTCCCCGACCTGCTGCCGCTGCCCTTGACCGAGGAGACGCTCGCCCGCGTCGTCGACCACATCGACGAGACGCAGGAGGCGCTCGGCCGGCCGATGCTGCTCGAGAACCCCTCGACCTATTTCCGCTTCGCCGCGAGCACCATTCCCGAGGTCGAATTCATCGCCGAGGTGGCGCGCCGTACCGGCTGCGGCCTCCTCCTCGACGTCGCCAACGTCGATGTCTCCGCGACCAATCACGGCTTCGATCCGATGTCCTACATCGACGCCTTCCCGCTCGACCGCGTCGCCGAGATCCATCTCGCCGGCCGCTTCGAAACGCAAGACGAGGCCGGTCACCCGCTCTTCGTCGATGCCCACGGCAGCCCCGTCGCCGATCCGGTGTGGCGGCTCTACGAGGCCGTCGTCGATCGCATCGGCCCGGTCGCCACGCTGATCGAGCGCGACGACGACATCCCCGCTTGGGACGTGCTCGCCGCCGAAGCCGGTCGTGCGACCGCCGTCCTCGACGCCGCCCGAACCGCCCGGGAGGCCCACGCCGATGCCGCTTGAGACCGCCCACGCACCGACCGAGGCGGCCCTCGCCGCCGCCATCCTCGACACGACCCTGCCGCCGCCGGCGGGTCTTCTCGGCCGCGACGGCGGGCCCGTCGGCCGGCGCTTCGCCGTCCACCGCGCCACCACCACCTTCGGCCTGATCGGCGCCCTCGCCACCCGCTATCCCGTCACCGAGAAGCTGCTCGGCGTCGACACCTTCGCCGATCTCGCTCGCGCCTTCCTGGCTCACGACCGCCCGCCGACCGCCCTGCTCCTCGACTGGGGCGAGGCGCTGCCGGATTTCGTCGAGACCCTCGACGATCTCGCCGACTGGCCCTTCCTCGCCGACGTCGCACGCCTGGAGGTCGCCTGGACCCGCGCCCATCATGCCGCCGAAGCCGACCCGATCGACCTCGCCGAGGTCGCGCGCCTCGCCCCGGAGGAGCTCGCCGGAGCACGGATCGCGCTCCATCCGAGCGCCGCGCTCCTCGCCTCGCCCCATCCGGTGGCGTCGCTCTGGGCCTCGCAACAGGACGGCGAAGATCCCGACGTCGAGATCGACTGGACGCCCGAAGCCGCCCTCGTCGTCCGCCCCCGTGCCGACGTCCGCGTCCACCGCCTGACCCCGGCGGCTCACGCCTTCGTCGCCACGCTGGCGGCGGACGGCGACGTCACCGATGCGGCGCTCGCAGCGGGCGAAAACGATTCCGACTTCGACGCCGGCGCCCATCTCGTCGGCCTCGTCCGCCTCGGCGCCGTCGTCGCCCTCGAAGCCAGCCCCCTTGCGGAGACCGCACCATGACCGCCCTCGACCACGCCATCCGTCCCGCGCACCCGATCGCTCGCCTGATCGACCTACCGGCCCGCGTCGTCGACGCCCTCGGCGAGACCCCACGCGACCTCTCGCGCCTGGCGCTACGTGTCGCCGTCGCCGTACCGTTCTTCTGGTCGGGCCTGACCAAATGGGACGGCTTCGGCCGGTTGTCCGCGGGGGCGATCTACCTCTTCACCGAGGAGTTCCGGCTGCACCTCTTCGGCGCCGAGATCGCCTATCCCTGGCCGAAGCTGATGGCCACCCTCTCCGGCACCGGCGAGATCGTGTTGCCGATTCTGTTGGTCCTCGGTCTCGCCACTCGCTGGGCGGCGCTCGGCCTCCTCGCCATGACCGCGGTGATCCAGCTCACCGTCCCCGACGGCTGGGCGAATTTCCATCTGCCCTGGGCGGCGATGGCCCTCGCCATCCTGGTCTTCGGCCCCGGAAGGGCGTCGCTCGATCGGATCGTCTTCGGCGGTCGCTGACCCACGGCGCCGACCCGAGCCGTCACGCCGCGGCCGCGGCCTCGTCGTCGATGATCCAGCGATCGCGTCCGTCGTCCTTCGCCCGATAGAGGGCGCGGTCGGCCCGCGTGACCGCCGAGACCCAGGATTCGGGATCGCCGGCGTGCGCCACCGCGCATCCCATGGAGACGGTCACCCGGCCGACCGGCGAGGCGGCATGGGGCACCGCGATCCGCGCCACTCCGCCGGCGAGACGTTGCAGGAAAGCGGAGAGTTCGCTCCCGGCGAGCCCCGGCGCCGCGACCGCGAATTCCTCGCCGCCCATTCGCGCGATGATGTCCTCCGGCCCGCGCAACTGACCGGCGAGCGTCTGGGCGACGGAGCGCAGACAGGCGTCGCCGCGCGGATGGCCGTAGCGATCGTTGAACGCCTTGAAGTGATCGATGTCGATCATCACCACCGCCAGCGGCCGCCCCTCCGTCCGGCAGTGCGCCACCAACGGCCCGTACCGCTCCTCGAAGCCGCGCCGGTTGGCGATCGAGGTGAGCGGATCGAGCGTCGACAGTTCCCGCAATTCGTCCGCCCGGCGCCGCGTCGCGTTCGCGGTCCACTGCTCGCGCGTCAGATAGAGGAAGGCCCGCCGCTCGTCGTGATCGCTGCGGTAATTGGCGTAGAGCGTCATCGCCGAACAGGCGATGACCAGCATCGACGCCATCAGCCAGACGTCGAGCGGCACCCCCGGCCGCAGCGACAGCGTCGCCAGGAAGACGACGAGCGACAGCACCGTCACCGTCAACGCCTGCCGGAACAGCAGCCGCAACATCGAATTCGCCACCACCGGCACGAAGATGAAGCTCATCATCTCATAATGGACACGCGGCGCCTCGCCGACGAAATAGGTGAGGCAGACACCGACGGCGGTGCCCACGAGGCTTCCGACCAGAACCCCGTCCACCGTGCGGTGGAGCCGTGAGAAGGCGATGACGACGAGAACCCCGACGACGAAGAGGTCGATGCCGAAATAGAGGCGAAGTTTGGCGGAGAGCGTCTCCCCTTCGAGGGTCGCGATCGCGGCGGCGATGTAGAATTGAAGAATGGCCAGCCCGATGCCGCCGGCCACCAACGCCGTCCGCCGCCGCCCGGCCGAGGTGACGCTTCGATAATGCTCCTCGAGCGCCGGTGTGAAGGTCACCGCGCCGAAAGGACGTTCGATGTTGGCCCGAACTTCGTCGATCAGTTCATCGTCGCGCATGGGAACGAAACCCGCCAGAAGTTCCCCTCGGCACGGGCCGCCTTCACATCGAATCGACCGCTGCCCCTACCCCAGCGGCAACGCTAGTCGGGATCCCGCCGGATCGCCAGCACGTATGCTCGTTCGGCGAGCATCGTCGCCGGCCGAGCGACCACACCGTGGAAACGAGCCCGCGTCGGGCGCGCCGCCGCCGCGCCGGGAGGCGGTCGACGTCGGCGGCCCCGGCCCGCTTCGAACCGGGGCACTCTTCGCGCGTCACCGGGTCACGGCCATGCCCGAGACCACCGCCGACCTCATTCCGGCTTGGGCGCCCAATGTCCCGGCTCGATTTTGGTGAGAGTGGTCCGGAAACGGTATTCGTGTGAATTGGACAAGAGCGCTTTTCCGTGCGTTCCGATCAGAGGCAGCGCTTTTTCGGCGGCGAATTCGTTGACCGCTCGCGTCACACCCTGCCAGCCACCGTAGTCGTCGAAGATCGCAACGCCATCCGGCTTCAGAAGCGGCCAGAAGGCGCTGATGTCGGACTTGACCTCGTAATATCCGTGACCCGCGTCGATGTGGATGAGATCCGCTTTGACGTCCATCTTGGCGAGAAGCTGGGCCGCCGCCAACGACGACAGCGGGAGCGGCACGATGACGTCCTGCTGCTTCTGGCTGATGACATTGTGGATGAACTGACGATAGAGCTGCGGATAGCCGTTCTTTCGGTTCATGGCAGCGCGAAACTGTTCCTGAAAATGTTCCTGCGCGCCGAGCCACGTGTCGATGCAGAGGATCGAAAAATCGGAACCGTATTCCTTCAACTTCTTGGCCATCGCGATCGCACTGCGACCTTTCCAGACGCCGACTTCGATGATCGTCTTGGGACGCAGTTCCTGTGCGACCTTGAGCAGAAAATCGTGTCCGCCCCAGCCCTGCAGATCTTCCGTCAGCCCTTCCGACGAAAATCCAGCATAGAGATCGCCCTCCCCGAATATCGCCTTTTTCAAATCACGAGCGTTCATCGACATCCTCCACACTCCTTTGGCGGCGCCCCGCAAGTAGATGCGACCGACAGTCGGCCGGCGGGGCGAGCGGGTATGCACGGCATTTGCGGACCGTAGATTCGGCAAGCCGGGAGAGTAGTGACAATCGCCGATGGCCGCATCGGTTTCCAGCGTCACGTACACGGACCGCAGAACGACCCGCCCGCCAGCCGGCCCGGATCACGGCTTCCGTCCCTTTGATGCCGCAGGGATGGCCGACCGAGACCGAAAGTTGCCCGCGGAAGGCCACGAGCGACTTCACAACCACCTGATCTGAAAGGGAATTTTTGGTGGCGGGGGGCGGGATCGAACCGCCGACCTGAGGGTTATGAATCCTCCGCTCTAACCATCTGAGCTACCCAGCCGACGGGGGGACAATTAGTTTCGCCCCGCGCCCCTGTCAAGCGACGGAATGACGTCTCCCGTTGAAGCCGGATTTCGGTCGTCGGAACAAGACCTTACGATCGACGGAGGAGTGTCGGGGCGGGTCTGCACGCCGGTCTCGAGATGACATTTCGTCAGACGACGGCGATCGTTCGACCGGGTCGAGCGCCCGCGACGGCGCCTCTCTTCGGCCGATCGCCGCGAAATCTCGCCACTTTCGCCCGCACCCCCGGCGTCGAACGCCGACCGCGCGTCCGCCTGCGATCACGCGCCGCAGCCGAATAGTCGGCTTCAGTCGGCCTTGCGACGGAGCCGCGCCACCGTGAACAGGCCGAGGAAGCCGAGCCGGCGGATCTCCACCGTCTCGAAGCCCGGGCGACCGAGGATGCGCGAGATCGGGAAATCGGGCCGCCAGCCGAGCTTCTTGGTGAGCGGCGTCAGCCAACCCTCGACCAGCTTGTAGATGCCGCCGTCGGAGGCGAAGTGCGAGACGATGATCGCCTCGCCGCCCGGCCGGGTGACGCGCTCGACCTCGGCCATGACGGCGTCGGGGTGCGGCACCACGGTGATGGTGTACATCACCGCCACCGTGTCGAACGAGGCGTCGGCGAAACTCAGCCGCGTCGCATCCATCACCAACAGATCTTCGACGTTGGTGAGGTTCTCGTCGGCGACACGCTTCTTCGCCACGGCCAGCATGTCGGGCGAGATGTCGATGCCGGTGACGGTGAGGTTCGACCCGTAGCGCGGCAGCGCGAGACCGGTGCCGACACCCACCTCGAGCAGCCGGCCCGAGCGCCGGTTGATGATCTCTTCCGCCGCGCGGCGGCCGGCCTCGAAGACCTTGCCGAACACCCAGTCGTAGATCGGCGCCCAGCGCGAATAGGCGGCGAGAACCGCCTTCTCGTCGAGCCGCGGCGAGGTCTCGCCGGTCGGGTCGATGCCCAGCGCCCGGTTGTTCTTCGCCTGATGCGCGATGGCGCCGTGACCTTCGGATCCCTCGTCGTACATTCGCTTTCGAAGCCTCACTCGGCGGCCGCCACCGCGCCGCGCCTCTCTTCACCGATGTCGGCGTCGGCCGAGGTTCCTCGACCCACCCGCGCGATCGTTCCGCCGCCGAGCACCCGCGCCGCGCCTTCGCCGGCGTCGTAGAACACCGCCGCCTGGCCGGGCGCGACCCCGTGCTCGCCTTCGATCAACTCGACCGTCACCCCGTCCGCATCGTGGAAGAGGAGCGCCGGCTGCGGCGCCCGGGTCGAGCGCACCTTGGCCCAGATCTCCAGACCCTCGGCCGGAATCGCTTCGATCGGTTCGTCGCCGAGCCAATTGACCTCACGCAGATGAAGTCTGCGTGTCATCAGCGCCTCGCGCGGACCGACGACCACGCGCCGCCGGTCGGCGTCGAGATGGACGACGTAGAGCGGCTCGCCGACCGAGACGCCGATACCGCGCCGCTGGCCGACGGTGAACCGGATGATGCCCTCGTGGTGGCCGAGCCCCCGGCCGTCGGCGGGGAGCACCTCACCCGGTTCGGCCGCCCCCCGCTTCAGCCGCTCGATCACCTCGGCATAGCGCCCCGACGGCACGAAGCAGATGTCCTGGCTGTCGTGCTTGTCGGCGACCGGCAGGCCGAGCGACCGGGCGATCTCGCGCGTCTCGCTCTTCGGCAGATTGCCGAGCGGGAAGCGCAGGAAGTCGAGCTGGTCCTGGGTCGTGGCGAAGAGGAAGTAGCTCTGATCGCGATCGAGATCGACCGGCCGATAGAGCCCGCGGTGACCGCTGGGAAGCGCCCGCGACGCGACGTAGTGGCCGGTCGCCAGCGCCTGCGCCCCGAGCGAGCGCGCCGTGTCGAGAAGATCGTGGAACTTGACCGTCTGGTTGCACGCGACGCAGGGCACCGGCGTCTCGCCGGCGAGATAGCTCTCGGCGAAGCGGTCGATCACCGCCTCCTGGAAGCGGTCCTCGTAGTCGAGCACGTAGTGGGGAATGCCGATCGCCTCGGCCACCCGGCGCGCGTCGAGGATGTCCTGTCCGGCGCAGCAGGCGCCCTTGCGATGGGTCGCCTCGCCGTGGTCGTAGAGCTGCAGCGTCACGCCGACCACGTCGTAGCCCTCGCGCTTCAGGAGCGCGGCGACGACGGAGGAATCCACCCCGCCCGACATCGCGACGACGACACGCGTGTCTTCGGGACGACCGGGAAGGTCGAGGGAATTCGGCATGGGAAAGCGGAACCTCGGCGACGAACCATCATACGGCGAACAGGCGGCCGACGCCGGGCTCACGGCGTGGCCCGACTATACCCGAG
>CALMYM010000276.1 GCA_937873675.1 uncultured Alphaproteobacteria bacterium
AAAGAGGGCGTCACCAACGTGGCGGCGCTGACCGGCCTCATCCTGCCGACGGGCACCTACTTCTTCTGCGACACCCACGTGAACGAGAACCCGACCGTCGACCAGGTGGTCAGCATGACGCTCAACGCCACCGAGGTCGTTCGCCGGTTCGGCATCCCGCCGCGCGTCGCGCTCCTCTCCTATTCGACATTCGGCAGCGCCGGCACGCCGCATACCTCGAAAATGGTCGAGGCGACGGAGATCATCCACGAGATCGCGCCGGACCTCATGGTCGACGGCGAGATGAATGCCGACGTGGCGCTGAACGCCTCGCTGCGCGAGCGCATCTTCCCGAAATCGATCCTCAAGGGCGAGGCCAACCTGCTCGTCTTCCCCTCGCTCGACGCCGCCAACAATGCCTTCAACCTCCTGAAGGTCCTGAGCAAGGGCACGCCGGTCGGCCCCATCCTGATGGGCGTCGCCCAGCCGGCCCATCTCGTCACCTCGTCGACGACGGCCCGGGGCCTTGCCAACATGTGCGCCCTCGCGACGGTCGACGCGCAGCTCCACGAGGGCGAGCGGGAGGGGTGAGACTGGCGTTTTGGAGGAAGCATTGGGGTACGTTTACACGCGAGCAACAATCGGGATCGTCGTCATCGCGCATTAGCCAGCGATTTGTGTTACGGAGTAGTTCCAAACTCACTGGGTTCCGCCTGCTGCGCCATTTACGCCTTCTCCGCAATCTTTTAGCCACTTATAGTTCCATGCGATGCGGATACTCCCTACCTCTTCAATGCTGGAACCGTAGATGTCTGGCGCCTGTATTCCCTTGATATTCTGGACTTGTATCGTGCAAATCAGATCTTTACCGAGACCAAACCCGTCAAACCTCCTTTTTCGAAAGTCGCGCCGATATACCGATACCCTCGCATAACCCAATGGCAGGACGCGTAGTACCGACGTTGGCGGAGCATCGCGACGCACTTGGTTCGTGACCTTTCTGATAATTTTCCGCGCCAAGCGCCGGACCACCGCTTTTATGTCGTTCTCATCTGTCCTATTCATTTCCAACACAACAGATCCACCGACAATCAGCCTCCAGGAGTTTCGATGTCCGCTTGCTCTCCGAACACGGACTCCACTCCAACTATTCTTTTCTTGGAGCGAATCCAAAATTACCGGCCACGTCAATCTATATGCGATAAATATACTGTGCAATTTCCGCAGTCTTTTAGGCAATGTGAAGCGAGGAAGATAGAAAAAGACATCACCATCAACGATTTCTCGGTAATTCGAGATTGGCTCACCATTCATTCTATATTGCGACATCATTTTTCCAGAAAATGCCGCCATACTCAAAATCGAAAATTTTGATTTTATGGAAATGAAATACCGATCAAATCCCGGCCGAAGCGCCTCAGCTAGAACACCTGTCTGGATCATCGAAAAATGGACTTTGCGCTCATCGTGACAATCAGCCGTTACATAAATGTTTAACTGTCGCCCTATTGCGTTTTGAGAAGGCAAAAAACCTGTTATTGACCAATACGGCATCTTTGTTTCGGCCCTCAATTCATCATATATTAGATCGTTTGGCAGATTATACTCATTTCTATTCTTACTTATTAGAAATATTGACATTGAAAGAACTAATGCATTGCATGTATCCACGATATCATCTGTCAACCTAACTACATTTCCACTTCCAACCTCTTTTGACCTCCCAATCTTGTCACAATATCGGATGCTTCGATCGAAATAGATTACCCCTCCGTGTGCAATCCCATTCCTCATAATGGCATCATAGCCATCGATAAGAACAGCGAACCCAGCCCCTCGAAGCTCATCCGCGATGTTGTGAATATCCAACCCATCGGTACCCTTTCCACGATCAATTCTCGCGAAATATGCAATGGGCTTTAGTAATGGCTTCAAAACCCCCTCAACTAAACGCAAATATACGGGATGTATTTTCCTCTCAATCAATATCAATTTTCCGTATTCGTCACTTTCTGGAAATATTTCTTCGTGCCAATCCTGATGACAAATCTCTCTCATATGCCGAAAGGCATTGCTGATCGATTCCATATCACCGTTCAGGCACCGGCTGAGATCTAGGCGCCTCTTGCGATCCGCCTCATTGAGCCAGCCCAGGTAGCTTTCAAACGCTTCGGTGCAATAGAATTTCTCTGGTATATCATGTATATACCGCAACAATGATAGATATTCATCGCCGTTAATTTGCGAAGTATCTGGGATTGCCTTTCTAATTGCAGATCTCTGCCACGAATGCAGGTCCGCAGATAGTGGATTTCGCATCTCGCTAGATCAGATTGGTTGTCAAACCTCACATATGAATACTATATCATACATGTGCGTTCGTTTTCGCGCCTTTTCTTTCCGTGACTAATCGGCTACCCCCTTCTTGACATCCCTGCCCCGATCCTGAAGCCTTCGGCGGTTGCGCCCCGGGCAGGGGGATTCGCCAAAGGAGATCGATTTCGGTACCAAGCGTCGCTTCTCCGATCTCTCGGAGGCGGAGATTCTCGCCCTCGCCGTTTCGGCCGAGGAGGAGGACGGGCGCATCTATGCCCAGTTCGCCGACGCGGTGCGCACCGAACTCCCGGCCACGGCCAAGATGTTCGACGACATGGCGGCCGAGGAGAACGAGCACCGGCACTGGCTGCTCGACAAGTTCACCGAGAAGTTCGGCGCCCATCTGCCGCCGATCAAGCGCGA
>CALMYM010000277.1 GCA_937873675.1 uncultured Alphaproteobacteria bacterium
GGCCGGTGACGAACATGTAGGAGGAGTCGCGCACCATGAAGATGAAATCGGTCATCGCCGGCGAATAGACGTCGCCGCCGGCGCAGGGGCCCATGATCACCGAGATCTGCGGGATGACGCCGGAGGCCAGCACGTTGCGCTGGAACACCTCGCCGTAGCCGCCGAGGGCCGCCACACCTTCCTGGATGCGGGCGCCGCCGGCGTCGAACAGGCCGATGATCGGCGCGCGATTGCGCAGCGCCATCTCCTGCAGCTTGACGATCTTCGCCGCGTGGGTCTCGGACAGCGAGCCGCCGAACACGGTGAAGTCCTTGGCGAAGACGTAGACGGTGCGGCCGTTGATGGTGCCGGAGCCGATGATGACGCCGTCACCGGGGAACTTGGTGTCCCCCATGCCGAAGTCGGTGCAGCGGTGCTCGACGTAGATGTCGATCTCCTCGAAGGAGTGCTCGTCGAGGAACACCTCGATGCGCTCGCGGGCGGTGAGCTTGCCACGCTTGTGCTGCGCGTCGATGCGCTTCTCGCCACCACCGCGCCAAGCTTCCTTGCGACGGCGTTCGAGTTCCGCGAGAATTTCCTTCATGGGAGCGGCCCCGTTCTTTCGTAAGATCGGGGGCGGTGATTATCACGCCCCGCCCCCCCGGCATAGTGCCCCTAACGTCGGATCCCCGACCGGACACGTCGTTCGCACCACGACGGTCGCCCGCGAGCGATCGCGCCGGCGGCTGCGGCCCGGCCGGCCGCGTCGGCGGCGGGCGGCGAAGGCGAGCGGTCGAGGCCGCTCACACGCCCATGAAGGCGGCGGCGGCGTCGAACTCGATGCGGCGGAAACGACGCCGCATCTCGGCCTCGGAATCGCGGCCCCACAGCTCGGCGTTCCAGTCTTCGTCGAGGTGGGCGAGCGACCAGGCGGCATCGCGATCGAGACGCCCCTCGGCGAGCGCCAGCGCCACCACGAAGGAGCCGGTCAGCGTCGTCGCGGTGTGGAAGCCGGCGAGCCGCCAGGGGTTCCAGGTGGTCAGCACGCCGCGCAGGGTCGCCAGCGCCTCGACGTCCTGGCCGACGTGGACGATGCCCTCGGCCACCAGCAGGCGGGCGCCGTGGCGCTCCTCGACCCAGTCGAGCAGCGGGTCCCAGCCGGCGGTCTGGCGCTCCACCAGCCGCTCGGGCGCATCGGCGCGATAGCAGACGAGGTCGGTCGCGGCATATTTCGCCGCATCGTCGGCGACCTCGTCGAAACGCTGCGAGACGCCGTCGATGGTCGAATTGGCGAGCCGGGTGAGCGGCATCGAACCGGGGTCGACATGGGTGTCCTGCGCCCGCCATTCCGCCGCGATCGCCTCGGCGAGGTCGGCGCGCGGCAGCACGAGTTCGCGCTTGCCCGGCGTCTTCCCCGGCCGACCGTCGAGAAGCAGGCGGGACCCGCCGGCCGCGACCGGTCCGACCGCGACCTCTTTCCAGAAGCGCTTGGGCAGGTCCTTGCGCATCGCGGCGCGGGTCCGCGACACCGGATCGGGATCGAAGGCCGGCTCCTCGACCGGCGTGGAGGGGTCGTACCAGAGGAGATCACGCATCGCTCGTCACCAGTCGAAGAGATCGTCGAGAGTGGGCATCAGCCGGTCCCAGTGGGGCAGAACGGCGGCCGCCCCCGCCCGCGTCAACGCGGCCTCCGCATGATAGCCCCAGGAGACGCCGGTCGCCGCGATCCCGGCCGAGGGCGCCATGTCCACGTCGTAGGTCGGGTCGCCGACGATCACCGCCTTGTCCGGCCTCCCCCCGGTTTCGGCGAGCGCGACGTGGATCATCCCCGGATGCGGCTTCGAAGGATTGCCGTCGGCCGTCTGGATGGTGACGAAGCGACCGTGGAGGTCGTGCAGATCGAGGATCGCCCGGACCCCGCGCATCGACTTGCCCGTCGCCAGACCGAGAAGCACGTCGTCGCGGGCGGAGAGCGCGTCGAGCGCCTCCCGCGCGCCGGGATAGAGCGGCTCCTGGTGGTCGGACGAGGTCCTGAGGTCGAAGAAGGCGTCCTTGTAGGCGGCGGAGAGATCGCGCGCGTCGTCGTCGATCTCCGGCCGGCCGAGGAGCCGCGCCATCGCCACGTCGAGCGATAGGCCGACGACGCCGAGCGTGTCGGCGCGCGAGGGAGCCGGACGACCGCGCGCCGCGAAGGCGCGGCCCATGGCGGCGGTGATCATGTGTTGGCTGTCGATCAGCGTGCCGTCGACATCGAAGAGCACGAGGTGCAAGGCAGGTCCCCTGATGGAGCGAGGCGGCTCGATAGCACGGATCGCCGCCGGGGTCAGCCGAAACGACGCGGCAGGTCACCGCCATCGCCGTGCGAGATGCTTCGAGACGGCGCCCTGCGGACGCCTCCTCAGCATGAGGCGCTCATTTGGCTTCGAAACCTCCGACGCTTCATGGTGAGGAGAGCCCGCAGGGCTCGTCTTGTAACTTGAACCGCCCGCG
>CALMYM010000278.1 GCA_937873675.1 uncultured Alphaproteobacteria bacterium
ACGCGGGCGAGGTCCTCGTCCATCTTCTCGACGCTGTCGTGCAGGCGGTTGCCCTACCTGCTCTCCCTGGCGAGGGCAAAGGCGCCCCCCGGGGCCTCTTGGTCCCTTAGGGAGGGGCGGGTCGCCCGCCCCGGAGAAGCGCAGCTCGTCGAGGGTGAACAGCGCCAGATCGGCCTCGAGCCCGACCGCGATGCGGCCGATGTCGCTCCGCCCCAGGCACCGCGCCGAGCCCTCGGTCGCCCACCTGAGCGCGTCGAGATGGGTCACGGTGGCGTCGTAGGTCAGGCGGTTGATCATCAGGGCGTGGCGCACGCCCTCCATCAGATTGGAATTGTCGTTCGAGGCGGACCCGTCGACCCCGAGCCCGACGGCCACCCCCGCCGCCTCCAGCTCGCGCGTCCGGCAGTGCCCCGAGGCGAGCACCATGTTGGAGGTCGGGCAGTGGCACACGCCCACCCCGTGGCGGCCGAGACGGCGGATCTCGTCCGCGTCGAAATGGATACCGTGGGCGAGCCAGGTGCGGTCGGTCATCCAGCCGACCTCCTCGAGATAGTCGACCGGCCGGCACTGGAAGGTCTCGAGGCAGAAGGTGTTCTCGTCGTTGGTCTCGGCGAGGTGGGTGTGGAGCCGGCAATCGTGCTTCGCCGCCAATTGCGCCGTCTTCTCCATCAGCGACTTGGTCACCGAGAAGGGCGAGCACGGCGCCAGCGCGATCTGCGTCATCGCCCCCGGCTTCGCATCATGGAAGAGGTTCAGCACCCGCTCGCTGTCGGCGAGGATCGTGTCCTCGTCCTGCGCCGCGGCCTTGGGCGGCAGCCCGCCGTCCTCGACCGACAGGTTCATCGAGCCGCGCGTCACCGTCATGCGTAGGCCCAGCGCCCGCGCTTCGTCGACCTCGATGTCGACCGCCTGCTCGAGCCCGGCGGGAAAGATGTAGTGATGATCGGCGGCCGTGGTGCAGCCCGACATCATCAGCTCGGTGCCGGCGAGGCGCACCGCGAGGCGGAACGTCTCGGGCGACAGCCCCTTCACCCAGACCGGATAGAGCGCCTTCAACCAGGGAAAGAGCTCCTTGTTGATGGCGTCGGGGTGGGCCCGCGTCATCGTCTGATAGACGTGGTGATGGGTGTTGATCAGCCCCGGCAGCATCACGTGGCGCGACGCGTCGAAGACGGCGTCGACCGGCGTCAGAGGCTCGCGCCCGCGCCCCACCAGTTCGACGATCCGGGTCCCATCGACGACGATCCCGCGCTCGGCGCCGTCCGCCAGCACCGCGAGCGGATCCTTCAACCACAGACGCATGTCACCTCCTCGGATCTTCGCGGCGACACTAGCGGAACGCCGCCCGGCTCCGCTAGGCTTCCGCCGCCGAACCACGAGCCCATGATGTCCGACCCCCGCCCCGCCGCCGTTCCCCACGTCGTCTTCGACCGCGTCTCGAAGACCTATCCCAGTGGCACCCGCGCCCTCGCCGACGTCTCGCTCACCGTCGCCCCCGGCGAAGTCGTCTCGCTCATCGGCCCTTCCGGCTGCGGCAAGTCGACCCTGTTGCGCATCGCCGCCGGCCTCGAGGTGGCCGATACCGGCGCCGTCGCCCGCCCCGAACGCGACATCGGCTTCGTCTTCCAGGACCCGACCCTGATGCCCTGGGGCACCGTCGCCGACAACGTCGCCCTGCCGCTGCGCTTCGCCCGCACGCCGGAGCGCGACATCGCCCCGCGCGTCGCCGCAGCACTCGCCCGCGTCGGCCTCACCGATGCCGCCGCCGCTTACCCGCGCGAACTCTCCGGCGGCATGCGCATGCGCGCCTCGATCGCCCGGGCGCTGGTCACCCGACCGAAGATCCTGCTCCTCGACGAACCCTTCGCCGCCCTCGACGAAATCGGCCGCTTCGCCCTCGACCTCGAACTGCTGCGGCTCGCTGCGAGCGAAGGTCTCACGGTGATCTTCGTCACCCATTCGGTCTACGAGGCGGTGTTCCTGTCGTCGCGCGTCGTCGTCATGGCCGCCGGCCCCGGCCGTATCGTCGCCGAGACGCCGATCGCCTTCGGCATCCCCCGCGACGAGGCCCTGCGCGACCGCGCCGACTTCACCGCGCGCTGCGCCGAAGTCTCCGCCCTGCTCCGCGACGCCGTCGCCGCATCGGCGGGCGAGGTCGACCGTGACGCCGCGACACGGTAGGCTGGCACCGTTCTTCGGTCGTCACGATCGTCATGAATCCGTTACATCGATCGGTTAGGTGTCGTACATGACCTTTCAACACCGAAAATCAGTCACCCACCGACTGGCCATGGCGGCCAAGGCCCACCGGGCCCGCTCCGGCTCGCATCTCGGGCGCATCGGCCTGCATGCCGGTCAGGAAGCGGTGCTCAAGGCGCTCGCCGACGAGGACGGCCGCACCATGAGCCAGCTCGCCCAGGTGCTCGGCGTGCAGCCGCCGACCGTCACCAAGATGGTGTCGCGGCTCTCGGCTCAGAACCTCCTGAAGCGCGTTCCCTCCGAGACCGACGGCCGTCTCGCCCGCGTCCACCTGACCGACGAGGGCCGCGCCAAGATCGAAGAGATCGACCGCATCTGGAAGCGCATCGAACGCGAGGCGCTCGCCGGCTTCGACGACAAGGACCGCAAGAAGCTGCGCAAGCTCCTGCGCGCCGTCGAACGCAATCTGACGCTGCAACTCGACGCCCTCGACGAGGTCGAAGTGGCCGAAGAGCCGGAGGACGATCCGGAGGAGTGAGCTCCGGTCCCGCTTTTCCGCCCTCCCGCCTTCACATGTCGCATGGCAGCCATACGGCCGCACGGGCGCTCCCGCCCTGGACCCGCCTCATTCGCGCAGATACGTAGGAACCACCGTCGAAGCTCGGATTTCCTCGCTTCGCCGGCCGTGTCTCGTATGACGCGGCCTCAGGCGTCGGCGGATCGAGAGGAACAAGCCGGTGGCAGGGACGGGAACGATGACCGCGGCGCCGGGGAGCGAGGGGCTCGAGCCTTCGCGACGCCTCGTCGGCATCGGCCTGATGATGGGCGCGCTCGTCTGCTTCACCGCCATCGACACCTCGGCGAAATGGCTCGGCCGCTCGCTGCCGCCGCTCGAGATCTCGTTCTTCCGCTATTTCATCGCCTTCCTGCTGTCGGCGATCGTCTTCAATCCGGTCACCGCCCGCCACGCCTGGACGACGCGCCGCCCCGGCCTGCAGATCCTGCGCGCCCTCTTCCTGCTCGGCTCGACGGTCTTCAACTTCATCGCCCTGCGCCATCTCCAACTCGCCGAGACCATGTCGATCATCTTCGGCGTGCCGTTCCTCGTCGCCGTCCTGGCGGTGCCGCTGCTCGGCGAGACCGTCGGCAAGAAGCGCTGGGGCGCGATCGCCGTGGGCTTCCTCGGCGTGCTCCTCGTCACCCGGCCGACGGCCGCGCATTTCGACCCGGCGATGCTCTGGGCCTTCGCCGCCGCCGCCTGCTACGCCGGCTACGTCCTCGTCACCCGCATGCTGTCGGGGCTCGATTCGACGGCGAGCCTGCTGCTGCTGCCGGCCGGCGCCGCGGTGGTGATGCTCGCCCCGGTGCTGCCGTCCATCTGGGTGACCCCGGCCACGCCACTCCACTGGACCCTTCTCTGCGTCACCGGCCTCGGCGGCGCCGTCGGGCACTTCCTGCTCATCCTCGCCTATGCGCGCGCGCCCGCCTCGGTGCTGTCGCCCTTCATCTACGCTCAGATCGTCTGGATGACGCTGTCGGGCTGGCTGGTCTTCGGCGACGTGCCCGGCGCCTGGACGATCGCCGGCGCCACGGTGGTGATCGCCAGCGGCCTCTGGCTGGTCCAGCTCGAACGGGGGCGACGAAACGTCGCCACCACGGCGAGCCGATGAACCCCTTCGAAACGCGAGATTTTCCGCGGCTGCAGGTATGGTGTTGCGAGAGGCTCTCGGTTCCGGCACAAACGGACCGGAGCAACGCGTGGCGGCGTGCGCCCGAAGCCCCGGACAAAGATGGTCGGTGACATGGAAAGCGGTGGTGCCACGCCCAAGCGGCGTCTGACCCTGGCGATGATCGCGGAGAAGCTCGATCTCTCCACGGCGACGGTGTCGCTCGCTCTGCGCAATTCGCCGCTGGTGGCGGAGGAGACGCGCAAGCGCGTCCACGCCCTCGCCGAGGAACTCGGCTACATCTACAACCGCTCGGCGGCGTCGCTGCGGACGGCGCGGACCAACATCGTCGGCCTCGTCGTCCACGACATCCTCAACCCCTATTTCGCCGAACTGGTCTCCGCGGTCGAGACCGAACTCGGCCGCCACGGCCAGACCGTCATCCTCTACAATCACGGCGACGATCCGCTGCGCCAGAAGGTGTTCCTCGAAACCCTGCTGCAGTATCGCGCCGACGGCATGATTCTGTGCCCCGCCGCCGGCTCCAAGCCGACCGACGTGTCGCGCATCGTCGACGCCGGCCTGCCGACCGTGCTCATCGCCCGCGAACTGCCCGATCTGCCGGACGTGCCGGTCATCCGCGGCGACGATCGCACCGGCCTGCGCCGCGCCGTCGAGCACCTGATCGGCCTCGGCCACCGCCGCATCGCCCTCGTCGGCGGCCAGCAGGACTCGTCCTCGGCCTCCGAACGGCGCGCCGGCTAGGAGGATGCCGTTCCCGCCGCCGGCATTCCCGGCGCCCCGGAACCCGAGTTCCCGGCCGCCTCCAGCCGCCGCGCCGGCCGCGACATCTGCGGCCACGTGCTCGTCGCCCGCCCCTCCGCCATCGTCTGCTTCAACGACCTCCTCGCCTTCGGCATGATGATGGAGCTGAAGCGCCGCGGCATCGAACCGGGTCGCGACATCTCGCTCACCGGCTACGACGACATCGACGAAGCCTCGGTCTGGTCGCCGGGCCTCACCTCGGTGTGGAACGGCCAGCAGGAGGTCGGCCGTCTCGCCGCGCTGACCCTGCTCGACGTCGTCGCCGGTCACCCACCGCACGACATGCGTGTGCTCGTCGAGCCGGAGCTGCGCGTCCGCGAGACCACCTGCCCGCCCAAGGCGTGAGGAACGCCCGAAGCGTGAGCGGAGGGCCGGAAGGGGGCCTGCCCTGGCCGGCTCCCTACGACGTGCCGTTCCGATGGCTGAACCACCGACGACACGTCCGCTTCCGAAACAGGTGCGCGATGCTTCGAGACGAGCGGCTTCGCCGCTCTCCTCAGCATGAAGCGCTTGTTTTCACGCCGGGAACCATGAACGCCTCATGCTGAGGAGGGCGCGGAACGCGCCCGTCTCGAAGCATCGCGCACCCGGTTTCCACGGGCGAGCCGGAAGCCCACCCTCAGCCGCAGTCGGCCACCAACCCGACCGACTCGATCGCCGCCACCAGGGCCGCTTCGTCGTTGTCGGAGGTGTCGCCCGACATGCCACAGGCGCCGACGAGACCGCCGGCGGAATCGCGGATCAGCACGCCGCCGGGCACCGGCACCGCGCCGTTGTCGGAAAGGAGCGTCGCCAGTCCGGCGAAGAAATGCGGCCGCTCGACCGCCAGCGCGTTGATGCGGCGTCCGCCCGAGCCGAACTTGACGCAGACGTTGGCCTTGCCCAGCGCCACTTCCCAGCGAAGGATCGGGCAGCCGTCTTCCGCCGCCGCCGCCTTGAGCGAGCCGCGGGCATCGAGAACGACCACCGCCATCGGCTTGAAGTTGCGCTCACGCGCCACCTTCAGCGAATGATCGGCGAGGGCCCGGGCGGTGGCGAGAGTGAGTTCGGTCATGGGTCGGATCCGCTGCTGGATGTTGAAGGAAGATCGAACGGCGGCGTGACCGCCCCCGTTCTCCGTCGCTCGGACCGTCGCACGGACCCGACCGGCGGGGAAATTGGTTTCGTGCGCCCGCTCACCCGAACGCCTTCGCCGCGACGAGACCGGCGAGTTTCTCCGGCACCGGCCCGCCGGTCGCCCAGTCGAGCAGTTCGACCGTGTGCAGGATCGGCGTCGACGTGCCGGAAGCGATCTGCATGATGCAGCCGATGTTGCCGGCGGCGATCACGTCCGCCCCCGTCGTGGCGATGTTCGCCACCTTGCGGTCGCGCAGGCGGGAGGCGAGATCGGCCTGGAGGATGTTGTAGGTGCCGGCCGAACCGCAGCAGACGTGGCTCTCGGGGATCGGCGTCACCTCGAAACCGGCCCGGCCGAGAAGCTCCATCGGCAGCGTCGTGATCTTCTGCCCGTGCTGCATCGAACAGGCGGAGTGATAGGCGATCTTCGGCCGCCGATCCGCTTTCACCGCGCCGGCGAGGTCGAGTTCGGCCAGCACTTCCGAGACGTCGCGGGCGATCGACGCCACCTTCGCCGCCTTCGCCGCCAGATGCGGGTCGTTGCGGAACATGTGGCCGTAGTCCTTGACCGTCGTGCCGCAGCCCGAGGTGTTGATGACGATCCGGTCGAGCCCGCCCGCTTCGATCTCCGCCGACCACGCCTCGATATTGGCCGCCGCATGGGCATGACTGCGGTCCGTCGCCCCCATGTGGTGATCGAGCGCGCCGCAACAGCCCGCGCCCTTCGCCACCACCACCTCGCAGCCGAGCCGGGTCAGCAGCCGAACCGTCGCCTCGTTGATCGCCGGATCGAGCACCGGCTGGGCGCAACCGTTGAGCAGCGCCACCCGCATTCGCCGCGGCGCCGTGGCCGCGACCACCTGCGGCGTGTCGACCGGCGACGGGCTCGGCGGCCGCTTCGGCATCAGGAGGAACGGCGCGGCGAGCCGCTTCGGCAGGAACCTCGCGAGCGGCCGCACGATCGCCGCACCGATCAGCGCCAGCCGGAACAACGTCGGTCGGGTCAGCACGATGGAGAGCGAGCGCCGGATCACCCGATCGACGAGCGGTCGGCGATAGGTCTTCTCGACATGCGTCCGCGCGTGGTCGACGAGATGCATGTAGTCCACACCCGACGGGCAGGTGGTCATGCACGAGAGGCAGGAGAGGCAGCGATCGAGATGCTTCACCGTCTCATCGTCGGCGGGACGTCCGGTCTCCAGCATCTCCTTGATCAGGTAGATGCGGCCGCGCGGGCTGTCGAGCTCGTCGCCGAGTTCGAGGAAGGTCGGGCAGGTCGCCGTGCAGAAGCCGCAGTGGACGCACTTGCGCAGGATCTTCTCGGCGAGCGCCGTGTCCGGATCGGCGAGGAGGTGGGGCAGGAAGTTCGTCTGCATCGCCTCAGATCTCCGCCGTCAGTCGGCCGGGGTTGAACAACCGGTCGGGGTCGAAGGCGCTCTTCACCCGGGCCGAAAGCTCGGCGAGCGCCGCCGGCTGCGGCTGGAACACCGGCACCGCCGAGCGCACCGCCGCGTCGGCCCGCACCAGCGTCGCATGACCGCCGACGGCCGCGACCGCCGCGCGGATCGCCGTCGCATGGGCATCCGCCGCCGGCTCCACCGCCGCCCAGACGAGCCCGCCGGCCCAGTCCCAGAAATGTCCGGCGAGCGGCACGCCGGCCGCCTTCATCGCCGCGACGAGCTTCGCCCCGGCGGTCGGCGCCACCGAGATCCGCCAGACCTGGGTGTCGCCGCCGGCGATCGGCGTCGCCTCGCGCAGCGACGCCCACAGGGCCCGCGACGCGTCCTCGCCGAGGATCTCGATCTCGCCGCGTGTCCCGTAGCGCGCCGTCAGGTCCGCCTCGCGGCTCGCCACCGACACCGCCGGACCTTCGAGGCGCAACAGCGTCGCCGAGGCGTCGCCGAACGGCCCGTGCAGACCCGCCGGCAGATGAGCGAACGAGGCGACCTCCTGCGGACTGCCCGAGGCCTCGCGCAGCAGCGCCGTCCCCTGCGCCTCGTCGAGCCCGAGGATGGCGATCGTCTCTTCGGTCTCCGCCCTCGGCAGCACCTTGACGGTGACCTCGGTGAGGACGGCGAGCGTGCCGTAGGAGCCGGCGACCAGCTTGGAGAGATCGAAGCCGGTGACGTTCTTCATCACCCGTCCGCCCGACTTGAAGGCGTCGCCGAAGCCGTTGACCCCGCGGAAGCCGAGCAGGTGGTCGCGCGCCGAACCGATCTTCAGCCGCCGCGATCCGGCGGTTCCGACCCCGATGATGCCACCGATCGAGCCGCTGCCGGCGGCATGGCCGAGGAGCGCCGAATGGTCGACCGGCTCGAAGGCCAATTCCTGGTTCGACGCGGCCAGCGTCGCGACGATCTCGGAGAGAGCCGTGCCGACCCGCGCCGTCAAGACGAGTTCCGACGGCTCGTAGAGGGTGATGCCGGTCAGGCCCGAGAGGTCGACGGTGTCGGTCGCCGCGATCGGCCGACCGAGGCGGCGGCGGGTGCCGCGACCGACGACTTCGAGCGTCGTCTTCGCCGCGCGGGCGCGCCTGACGATGTCGACGAGATCCTGTTCGTCGCGGGGGGTGAGGATCGCCATCGCCTCAGAACCTCGGGATCTCGGGGAAGGGCAGGTTGCCGGCGCGGACGTGCATGAAGCCCATCTCGGCGCAGCGGTGGAGCGTCGGGAAGACCTTGCCGGGGTTGAGCCGATGCGCCTCGTCGAAGGCGCACTTGACCCGCTCCTGCTGGGCGAGGTCGACCTCGTCGAACATCTCGGTCATCAGGTCGCGCTTCTCGACGCCGACCCCGTGCTCGCCGGTGAGCACCCCGCCGACCTCGACGCAGAGCCTGAGGATATCGGCGCCGAAGGCCTCGGCCTTCTCGGTGTCGCCGGGGATGGCGGCATCGTAGAGGATCAGCGGATGCAGGTTGCCGTCGCCGGCGTGGAAGACGTTGGCGACCCGCAGCCCGTGCTTCACCGCCAACTCGTCCATCCGCCGGAGCACCGTGGCCAGTTCCTTGCGCGGGATGGTGCCGTCCATGCAGAGATAGTCCGGACCGATCGCGCCCACCGCCGGGAAGGCGTTCTTGCGCCCGAACCAGAAGCGCAGTCGCTCGGCCTCCGAGGTCGAGACGTGCACCGAGGTGGCGCCGCGCCCACGGGCGATCTTCGCCACCTCTTCCGTCAGGTGATCGACTTCGGCCGGCGTGCCGTCGAGTTCGACGATGACCAGGCCCTGCGCGTCCGGCGGATAGCCGCAGGGCTGGAAGGCCTCGGCCGCGTCGATCGCCGGCTTGTCCATCATCTCCATGCCGCCGGGGATGATCCCCTGCGCGATGATCTCGGCGACGCAATCCGCCCCGGCCTCGACCGAGGGGAAGCCGAGGAGCACGCCGCGCGCCACCTGCGGCTTCTGCAGGATGCGTACGGTCACTTCGGTCACCACCCCGAGCAGGCCCTCGGAGCCGGTGATCACCCCCATCAGGTCGTAGAGATCGGTGTCGAGATGCTTGCCGCCGAGCCGGATCACCTCGCCGCCCATCAGCACCATCTCGATGCCGAGCAGGTTGTTGGTGGTCAGCCCGTACTTCAGGCAATGCACCCCGCCGGCGTTCTCGGCGACGTTGCCGCCGATCGAGCAGGCGATCTGCGACGACGGATCGGGGGCGTAATAGAAGCCCTTGTGCTCCACCGCCTTGGAGATGGCGAGGTTGGTCACCCCCGGCTGCACCACGGCGCAGCGGTTCTCGAAGTCGACCTCGAGCACGCGGTTGAACTTCGACATGCCGAGCAGGATGCCGTCGGCGAGCGGCAGCGAGCCGCCGGAGAGCGACGTCCCCGAGCCGCGCGGCACCACCTTGACGTTCAGCTCCTGAGCGAGCTTCAGCACCGCCGAGACCTCGGCGACCGTCTCCGGCAGCACCACGACGAGCGGCGGCTGGCGATACATGGTCAGCGCGTCGCACTCGTAGGCCGAGAGCTCGCGGTCGAGATGAATGACGTTCCCCGGCCGGACGATCGCCTGCAGACGCGAGACGATGTCGTCGCGCTTCTCCAGGATCTCCGGCTCGGGCAGGGGCATCAGGAGCGACATGGAAGCGGCCTCTTCGGCGAAGCGGTCGTGTGGTCAGGTTTCCTTACCACGAGGCATTGCGAACGTCGACGGGCGAGAACAGGGCAATCGCTCGAAGCCGAGAGGGATTCCGGCGCGCGGGTTGCCGTGATTCA
>CALMYM010000279.1 GCA_937873675.1 uncultured Alphaproteobacteria bacterium
CCCCGCGACCCCCGCCCACATGCGCCCCGATCGCTCCTTCCAGGGGCTGATCCTGACCCTGCAGCGCTTCTGGGCCGACTACGGTTGCGTGGTGCTGCAGCCCTACGACATGGAGGTCGGTGCCGGCACCTTCCATCCGGCGACGACGCTGCGCGCCCTCGGCCCGAAGCCGTGGAACGCGGCCTACGTCCAGCCGTCGCGGCGGCCGAAGGACGGGCGCTACGGCGAGAACCCCAACCGGTTGCAGCACTACTACCAGTTCCAGGTGATCCTGAAGCCGTCGCCGGCCGATCTCCAGGACCTCTACCTCAAGAGCCTCTACGCCATCGGCATCGACCCCAAGACCCACGACATCCGCTTCGTCGAGGACGACTGGGAGAGCCCGACGCTCGGCGCCTGGGGGCTGGGCTGGGAGTGCTGGTGCGACGGCATGGAGGTGAGCCAGTTCACCTACTTCCAGCAGGTCGCCGGTTTCGAATGCGCGCCGGTCGCCGGCGAGCTCACCTACGGCCTCGAGCGTCTGGCGATGTACGTCCAGGGCGTCGACAACGTCTACGACCTCAACTTCAACGGTCGCGACGGCCACGACAAGGTCACCTACGGCGACGTCTTCCTCCAGGCGGAGCAGGAGTACTCGCGCCACAACTTCGAGCACGCCGACACCGAGATGCTGTTCAAGCAGTTCGAGATGGCGGCGAACGCGGCGCAGAAGTACGTCGCCGCCGGCTGGGAGACGGCGGAAGAGAAGCGTCACCTGATGGCGCTGCCGGCCTACGACCAGTGCATCAAGGCGTCCCACGTCTTCAATCTGCTCGACGCGCGCGGCGTCATCTCGGTCACCGAGCGGCAGAACTACATCCTGCGCGTCCGCGAACTGGCCAAGGCCTGCGGCAAGGCGTGGCTGGCGACCGACGGCGGCGGCGCGGGCTGAAGACCGCGGCGGCGTAGGGCGGAATAGGCGGAGCCGTATTCCGCCATCGGCGCCCACGGCGGAATACGGCTTCGCCTATTCCGCCCTACGGCCCACGATCCGCCACACCGCGACCGGACCCGTGTTCACCGTGATCGAACGATGCGTTTCCGTTCGCCTACGTGATCACCCCTATAAAGCGGACTGGAACGCCTCTAATCTCCCGCCCGAAGCGGCCGGTCGGCCGTCGGTTGGAGGAGATTTCCCATGTCGGACCCCGTGATCGCGCAGAAGGCGCCCTATCCCGTCGATGTGAAGGCGGGCGAATCCTATTTCTGGTGCTCGTGCGGCCAGTCGAAGAACCAGCCGTTCTGCGACGGCTCCCACAAGGGCTCGGGCTTCACCCCGGTGAAGTACGTCGCCGAGAAGGACGGCAAGGCCTTCTTCTGCGGCTGCAAGCACTCCAAGACGCCGCAGCTCTGCGACGGCTCGCACAAGGCGCTGTGAGGCGCCGTCCGCCGCGACGCACCCCGGTCGAATGACGCGAAGACGGCGCCCATCGTGGCGCCGTCTCCTTTCGTGACACACCGGCCGAAAGCCTCGGCGCGGTCAGGGCAGTTCGACGTGCGCCCAGACCTGGGTGAGGCTGCCGGCGGGAAGCGACTTCGGCGCCTCGACGATCTTCACCTTTCGCGCAGTGGGCACGGTGCCGATCGACCCGGTCCAATCGGCGGCCTTCTTGCGCAGATTGACCGGTTGCTTCGCCGTCAGTTCGTCTCCCGCGACGAGGGTCTGCAACGTCCGCCCCGGCGGAAGAGCGAACAACGTCTCGTCGCCGACGAAGCCGACCGCGACCCAGCCGGAAGTCGGCGATCTGGCCGAGGGCGAGGTATCGGTGGCGACACCGATGGACGCCTTCCCGATGTCGAAGCCACCGGTGACGGTCTTCGAGAATGGCGCCGTGGGACCGAGCGCCATCGTCACGGGGGACTGACCCGCGACCACGCGCGCCTCTCTCGATGCTTCCGCGACGGCATCGACGATATAGCGAACGTCGGGGTCGGGCTCGCACCGATCCAGGTACTGTTTGATGTTCGCCGCGAGTTCGGCGGGAATCACCGTGTTGAGGGGGCCGAGGAGCAGCCCGGCGATGATTCCCGAGCGGCAGTCCTTTTCGGCGGGCGTTCTCGGCGGCACGAGATAGACCCACCCGGCGATGGCGATGACGAACAGCAACTGAATGAACTCGATCACGTCGCGCAGCCGTCCGAAGCTCGATCCGATCGGCGCGTTCCCGTTCTCCCGCGTATCGCTCATGTCCCCCTCCCGATCGTGAGCAGAAGTTGCCCCGAAAGAGAATACAATCATCACGTTTTATTTCATGCAATATTCGTTTTGGTTGTACTCCAGGTTGTGCCGGTCCCCATCCGTCGGTCGGTCGCGCGCCGCTGCCCCGCTTCGCTGCGCTTATCGGCTGGACACCGCCGCGCCTCGGCTCTATGCCTCGACGCCGACAGACGATCGACGTTCCGAGATCCGAGCCCGCCATGCCCGAACTGCTTCTCGAACTCTTTTCCGAAGAGATCCCCGCCCGCATGCAGCGCAAGGCGTCGGAGGATCTCAAGAAGATGATCACCGACGGGCTGGTGGCGGCCGGCATCACCTACGAGGCGGCGAAGGCCTATGCGACCCCGCGGCGGCTCGCCCTCCACGTCGTCGGCGTGCCGCCGAAGGGCATGGACGTCTCCGAGGAGAAGAAGGGGCCGCGCGTCGGCGCGCCGGAACAGGCGATCCAGGGCTTCCTCAAGGGCGCCGGCCTCGCCTCGCTCGATCAGGCGACCGTCGTTTCCGACAAGAAGGGCGACTACTACGTCGCCAAGATCTCGCGTCCGGGCCGCAAGACCGTCGACGTGCTGGCCGAGCTGGTGCCCGCCACCATCCGCGCCTTCCCCTGGCCGAAGTCGCAGCGCTGGGGCACGGGCACGCTTCGCTGGGTGCGGCCGCTGCATTCGATCGTCTGCACCTTCGGCACCGAGACCGAAGAGCCGGAGATCGTCCCCTTCGAGGTCGACGGCATCCACGCCGGCAACATCACCCGCGGCCATCGCTTCATGGCGCCGGCCGCCTTCTCGGTGAAGCGTTTCGACGACTACGACCAGAAGCTTCAGAATGCCAAGGTCGTACTCGATCCGGAGCGGCGCAGGCACATCATCCTCGAGGACGCCAAGACCGCGGCCTTCGCCTCGGGCCTCGAACTCGTCCACGACGAGGGGCTGCTCGAGGAGGTCGCCGGCCTCGTCGAATGGCCGGTGACGCTGATGGGATCGTTCGAGGAGGAGTTCCTCGAGGTGCCGGCCGAGGTGATCCGCGCCACCATCCGGGCGAACCAGAAGTGCTTCGTGCTGCGCTCGCACCACGTCGACCAGAAGCTCGCCGCCAAGTTCCTGCTGGTGTCGAACCTCGAGGCCAAGGACGGCGGCCAGAAGATCGTCGCCGGCAACGGCCGGGTCATCCGCGCCCGCCTCTCCGACGCCCGCCACTTCTTCCACACCGACCTCGCCGACCTGCCGGACTACAAGGATCAGGGCAAGCCGCTCGACCAGCGCCTCGCCAAGCTCAGGGCGCTGAACGTCGTCTTCCACGAGAAGCTCGGCACCCAGGGTGAGCGCATCGACCGCATCATCCGCCTCGCCCGCGAGCTGGCACCGCTGGTCGGCGCCGATCCGGACAAGGCGGCGCGCGCCGCGACACTCGCCAAGGCGGACCTGATGACCGAGGTCGTCGGCGAGTTCCCCGAGGTGCAGGGCCTGATGGGGCGCACCTATGCGCTGGCGCAGGGCGAAGACGCCGCCGTCGCCCAGGCGATCGAGGATCACTACAAGCCGCAGGGTCCGTCGGACCGCGTGCCGACCGAGCCGGTGTCGATCGCCGTGGCGCTCGCCGACAAGCTCGACGTGCTCGTCGGCTTCTGGGCGGTTGACGAGAAGCCGACCGGCTCGAAGGACCCGTTCGCGCTCAGGCGTGCGGCGCTGGGGGTGATCCGCATCCTGCTGGAAAACCAGATCAGGACCCCTCTGACCGAGATCTTCGCGTTTGCGATTCTCGGTCGAGCGCTTTCGCCGACCGAGCGTTCAGCAATGTTTGTTGGGAGCACCATCGATATTGTCAAATCGGTTCTGTCTGTCACCAGAGAATCCGGCGGCAGCTTTGAGGCGCTCACGAAGGTAATGGCGTCCGATGGAAACCTCCTCGCCTTCTTCGCCGATCGCCTGAAGGTCCAGCTGCGCGAGGCGGGTGCCCGTCACGATCTGGTCGACGCGGTGTTCGCGCTCGGGACGGCAGAGAAGCCGCAGGACGATCTCGTCCTGGTGGTGAAGCGGGTCGAGGCGCTCGCCGGCTTCCTCGGCACGGAAGACGGCAAGGCGCTGCTCGCCGGCTACACCCGCGCCGCCAACATCCTCAAGGCCGAGGAGAAGAAGGACGGCAAGTCGTTCGACGGCGAGCCCGACGCGAGCCTGCTCGCCGAACCGGCCGAGAAGGCGCTGGCGGAAGCGGTGGCGACCGCGCGGGCCACCGCCGCCGCTGCGGTCGGCGCGGAGGACTTCGCCGCGGCGATGTCGGCGCTCGCCGCCCTGCGCGCCCCGGTCGACGCCTTCTTCGACGCCATCCTGGTCAATGCGCCGGAGGCGGCGGTGCGGGAGAACCGGCTGAAGCTGCTCACCCGGATCCGCGCCGCCTGCCACACCGTCGCCGACTTCTCGCGCATCGGGTGAGATCGCGCGAAAACGTATGACGCATGCATGTAGATAGTACCCCGAGGGAGACCTCGGGGCGTTTCGCGTTCCGGCCGAGCATCGATCGCTCCCGCCTCCACGAGACCTCGTGGAGACCGGCGGCGCCGTCGTGCGGATCGGGAATTCCGGTGAGGCCGATCCGACCAAGAGCCGTCATCCCCGGCCGAAGCGAAGCGGAGGGGAAGGGGATCCATCGAAGGCTCCCCGACCGGTGAGGCCGATGGGTCCCCTTCCCTCGCCTGCGGCTCGCCGGGGACGACGGCGGAGTGCGGAACGAAGGATCGGGTCTCCCGCCGGGTGGATCGCCCGAGAAGTGCCCCCCTTCGACGAAACGCGGATCGGAGACCGCATTCGGCGACCGAGACGCCCCCCTTCTCCCCTTGTGGGAGAAGGGGCCCGAAGGGCGGATGAGGGGGCGCGCGCCTCGGCGCGCAGGGGGACAACCCGAGAGATTCCGCCGTTCCGAGAGGCCCATACCCCTCATCCGACCCTGCGGGCCACCTTCTCCCGCAAGGGGAGAAGGGAAGACGGACCTCCGCGCGGCGGTGCGACGCGGACGGGTCGCCGGGTCGAGCCCGGCGATGACGGCGGGGAGAGGTCGCGGCGGATCACGCGGCGCCGAGAGGACGCGTGCCGGCGACGATCGATCGACGCACGGTCACGCTCGGCAGGCGTCCGCCACCTCAGGCGTCGGCGACCAACCTCGGCGGCTCGGCCGCCACCGTGGCGAAGAGGCTCGGCTGGGGGACGCCGGTGACCTCGCCGGAGATCCAGCGGCAGGCGATGACCCGCAGCAGCGAGGCGAAGTTGCCGACCTCGCCGCGCAGCTCCACCACCTCGTCGTAGAGGGTGGAGAGGAAGCGCCCGGTGGTCATGTCGGACGCGCGGGCGATGTCGTCGACGATGCGCCAGAAGGCGGTCTCGAGCCGCAGGCTGGTGACGACGCCGGCGATGCGCACGGAACGAGTCTGCGGCTCGAAGAGTTCCGGATCGGTGGACGCGAAGACGTGGCACACGGGATTGGACCTCCCTCCCAGGAAGCGGCGGCCCTCGCCTCCGCTCGGACCGTCGACGAAACGGTCCGAGGAAGATCGCGAGACCCGACGCTCGGTCGTGGCGCCCGTGGGCGGCTCAGGCGTGGGTGATCCGCGTGCCGAGAACCGCCAGGAACTGCGCCATCCACGCGGGATGGGCCGGCCAGGCGGGCGCCGTCACCAGATTACCATCGGTGAACGCGCCGTCGATGGGGATGTCGGCATAGGTTCCGCCGGCCGAGCGGACCTCCGGCGCGCAGGCCGGATAGGCGGAGGCCGTGCGTCCGGCGAGGACGTCGGCGGCGGCGAGGATCTGGGCGCCGTGGCAGATGGCGGCGATCGGCTTGGCCGCGACGGCGAACTCCTTGACCAGCGCGATCACCGCGGCGTCGAGCCGGAGGTACTCCGGCGCCCGGCCGCCGGGGATGACGAGAGCGTCGTAGGCCGCGGCGGAGGTCGGGAAGGCGGCGTTGATCGCAAAATTGTGGCCGCGCTTCTCGGAATAGGTCTGATGACCCTCGAAGTCGTGGATCGAGGTGGCGACGGCCTCGCCCGGGTTCTTGCCGGGGCAGACGGTATCGACCGCGTGGCCGACGGCGAGGAGGGTCTGGTAGGGCACCATCGCCTCGTAGTCCTCGACGAAGTCGCCGACGAGCATCAGGATCTTCTTGGACATGTCGTTTCCTCCCGGAGCGGCCCCGTTCCTTCGTCGGCTCGCGCGGCATCGCGGCGAGCCCCGGGGGACCTCCAGGCAGGATCGGACGAAACGACGACGGCGAGGTAACACCCGGCTACTACGCCGCCGCCGAGACGACGAGGCCCGCCGGAGCGATCCGGCGGGCCGACAGGATTCGGTGACGGGGAGCATTCTGCCCCTCGCTCGCGCTCCGGGCGTTCGCACCTCGAAACGCCCCACCGGAGCGTTTCGCCCGGGCCATCGGCCCGGACCGGTGTTCACTCCTCCAGCAGGCTCCGCAGCATCCAGGCGGTCTTCTCGTGGACGTCGAGGCGCTGGGTCAGGAGATCGGCGGCCCCCCGTCGGCTGGCCTCGCCCAGCCCCGCGCACCCCGAGGGCCGGCCGCGGGCCGCCGGCGGCCCGC
>CALMYM010000280.1 GCA_937873675.1 uncultured Alphaproteobacteria bacterium
GGCGGGTGACGTCACCGGCTTCCGGCGGGGTCGTGTAGACCCCGGCGCCGTCGAAATAGGCGAACACCTTGGCCCGGTAGGTGGCGACGCCGCCGACCAGCTCGGAGAGCGTCTCCGTCGCCTTCAGGCCGACGATGTATTTCTCGAGGTTGGGATAGTAGGTGCGGCGGACGATGCGGTCGTCGCTCGTGGTATCGAGCCGGCCGAGGCGGTACTCGCGGATGACGTTGCCGAAAGTGTCGTGGACATATTCGGTGCGGGTCGAGCGGGCGGCGCCGTTCGCTCCGGTGGTCCAGTCGCGGTCGGTCGTCTCCACCGCCGTCTCGACGGCGGAGAAGGGGGCGACCTCGCGGGTGTCGTACTCGCGGGCGACGGTGCGCAGGATATGTCCGGCGCCGTCCTTCACCTCGAGCTTCTCGACGCGGCCCGCGGCGGCGAGATCCTGGCGGAAGGTGTAGGTGCGGGTCGGCGCGGCGGTTTCGCCGGCGACCATCGGCAGGGTCTCGACGACGGTGCGGAAGCCGAGGAAACGGCGTTCGACGTAGTCGTAGAGGCCGCCGGCGTAGCTGTAGGCGGTGGTGGCGTCATGGCCGCGGCCGTCGGTCTCGGTGACCGAGGCGACGGTCTGGCGGATCTGACGGAGGAGGGTGTTCGACCACTGCGACGACGGCGCATAGGTCACGCTCGTGACGCCGCCGTGCGGGGCGGTCACCGCGGTGAGGAGGTCGGGGACGGGGCCGGAGAGGGAGTGCCAGCTGCCCGAGAGCATCGAGGACTGCGCGCCGGCCGGGAAGAAGTCCTGTCGGCCATCGCCGTCGACGTCGCCGATGACATGGGGCAGATCGAAGGCGTTGATGCCGGCCCAGGAGATGTCGAAGAGCGAGGCGCCGAAGTTGCTCAGAAGGTGGTGGCGCGTCGCGGTGCTGCCGGTCACCGTCGAGCGGGTCATGATCTCCGGCGAGCCGTTGGCGTCGAGGTCGACGATGCGCAGGCAGGACTCGCCCCGATCGACGGAGAGGAAGCAGTTCTCGTCGCGTTTCACGCCGCCGTCGATCGTATCCGCGACGAAGCCGGTGCCGGTCGAGCGCAGGACCTTCCAGGTGGTGGAGTCGTGTCGCGCGAACAGGACGTCGGTGCGGCCGTCGCCGTCGACGTCGCCGATGGCGGTCGCGGGCCGGTGTCCGTAGACGCCGGGCACGTCGATCGTCGCTTCGGCGCCGAGCGACCAGGTATCTCCGGAGGCGCGGAAGACGACGACATCGAAGCGCCAGCTCGAGGTCGAAGCGATCCAGGTCGGTTGGAGATCGACGGAGAAGAGATCCTCGCGCCCGTCGCCGTCGAGGGCGCCTGCCTTCAGCCAGCCCGGAGCCGGATGCGCGGTGATCAGGGAGGCGAGGGCATTGTCGCGCGTCGTAACGGGGTTGTTCGGTAGCGCCCGATTCCACTCGGTCTCCCATCCGCAGTAGCGAAGTGAGTGGCTGAGTCCGTTCGTGATGAGGACCGCCTGCTTTCCCGTGCCGAAATAGTCCAGCGGCAAGATGCCCAGCGGCGTGAGGCCGACGACATTCGAAGAAAGGTTGCACGTCGCCACCGAGGTTCCGTCGTGGCCCAACGCGAAGATGGATTCCGTCGGGGCCATCGGCTCGGCCGACTGGACGCCACCGACGCGGAGGATGGCGCCGTCGCGAGGATCGTCGGTGAAGCGGAAGGTCGAAGCGCCGAAGCCGGAAATGTAGTTCCAGCACGTCGACGTGAGATCGGAGAAGCCGCACGGGAACATCGGGCCGCCGTCCGGCGGGATCGTCAGCTGTGCGTTCGTGCTGTCGATCTTGGCGTCGCCGTCGAAGTCGCCGAAGAGCTGCGACATTTCCGGCCACCCGGGCGGCATCGTGTTCGGCCCACCGGTCCGCGTCTCCATCACCGGCGCGGCGTCGCCCGAATAGGCGAAGGTGGTGGGCGGCAGAGCGGAGCCGGTGACGTCGCCGTTCGCGGCGATCACCGCGTCGCGGCCGAATTCGGTGATCGCCGTCAGGCGCGGCAGGCCGGTCGCCGGGCTGGTGGCGTGATCGAAGCGCCAGGCGCGGATGCGCGTGGCCGGCGTCGCGCCGTGGGCGACGACGTTCACCTCGACCGAGCGCAGGCGCCGGTCGAGCGTCGCCACCGTCTTGCCGGTGGCGTGGCGCAGCGGCGTCGGGTTGGCTTCCGTGTGGAAGACCACCTCGTAGGGGCCGTAGGCGATGCGGCTCGGCCAACAGGCCGGCAGCGTCGTGCAGTCGTAGGACCAGGTGACGGTGTTGCCGCGGGTGTCGATCACCTCGGCGAGGCGCCAGCGGAACCGGTCGGCGATGTCGGCGGGAACCGAACCGCTGCCCTGAGCCCAGGTCGAGACGGCGCGATAGATCGATTTCGTGCCGTTCTTCTTCCACACCGTCCAGGTGTTGGCGGTCTCGTCGTAGCGGATGCGCTCGAAGGCCTCGTAGCGCGCTTCGAAATTGCCCTTGTAGGCGGTGCCGGTGGTGCAGGAGGGCGAGGCCGAGGTCTCGAGGCAGCGCGTCAGCTCGACGCCGTCGAGACGATAGACGTCGGCACTCGCCAGCACCGCGCTCTGATCGAAGAGCGGCGAGCCGCCTTTCTGCCCGCTGCGGCGGATCTCGGAGCCGCCGTCGAGGCGCCAGCCGACGCCGAGGAAGCCGGCGTCGAACTCACCGGCGTGCCAGCCGGCATTGGAGTCGTAGAGGGCGGCGAGGTTCGGCGCGATGCCGTGGAAGGCCGGCAGATCGAACTTCACCGCACGGGTGTAGCTGCCGGAGAAGGGGGCGGGGTCCTGCTCCTTCGCAGCTTTCGGGTCGGGTTCGTCGACGCTCGCCACCACCGTTTCGCCGGTCGTCGTGGCCGTGCCGACGAGCGCCGCCGGGGCCTGAGCGGCCGGGGCGTCGTCGGTCGGGGCAGCGGGATCGGCCGCGGTCGAGGCGGTGTCGGAGGTGGGCGCGGGCGCCGGCGTGCTCGCAGGCGCGGGCGACGGCGCGGGCGTCGCGGCGACGGGCGCCGGCGTGGCCGCCACCGTATCGGCGCGGACCGGCGAGACCGCGTTCAGGAAGAACGATGCCGTGAGCGTGGTGACGAGGAGGCGATGGGCGAGGCGCCGCAACGGCGGCGCCGCGTGTCTTTCGGGAGGTCGCGTCTGTCGCATGATCGTGTTCCGTTGTCCGGGAACGGCGGATGCCGCCCCGGCGGAATCATGAGCCCGCGTATGCGATCGGGGGTTGTATCGGCACTATCCCCCCTCGGGTCCGAACGCCGCCGCGAGAGGAGGCCGAATCGTGAGCGGCCGCGGTGCTCCGGCGACCCGGCGAAGCGCCCGCGCGAGAGCCGAGTACGCCACCGTGAACACCCTGCGAACACAGGCGAGTTTCACTATTTCGAACAAAATGTTGACGGGCGGCTTGTCAAACGGAACAAAGCATGTACATTGACCGCGATTGGCAGGCATCGAGCCGCGTGAGATAAGGGAGCTGGACGATGGCACAGGCTTCACTTCGCCTCGTCGAAGGGGACGGTATGGACAGAACCAAGGCTTTGGACGCGGCGCTTCAGCAGATCGAGCGCAACTTCGGCAAGGGCTCGATCATGCGGCTCGGCCAGGGCAAGGTGGTCGAGGTGGAGACCGTCCCGACCGGCTCTCTCGGCCTCGACATCGCGCTCGGCATCGGTGGCCTGCCGCGCGGCCGGATCGTCGAGATCTACGGGCCCGAATCCTCGGGCAAGACGACGCTGGCGCTACACTGCGTCGCCGAGGCGCAGAAGAAGGGCGGCGTGTGCGGCTTCATCGACGCCGAGCACGCGCTCGACCCGATCTACGCCCGCAAGCTCGGGGTCGATCTCGACGACCTGCTCATCTCCCAGCCCGATGCCGGCGAACAGGCGCTGGAGATCGCCGACACGCTGGTGCGCTCCGGCGCGCTCGACGTGCTGGTCATCGACTCGGTGGCGGCGCTGACGCCCAAGGCCGAGCTCGAGGGCGAGATGGGCGACAGCCTGCCGGGTCTGCAGGCGCGTCTGATGAGCCAGGCGCTCAGGAAGCTCACCGCTTCGATCTCCAAGTCGAAGACCATGGTGATCTTCATCAACCAGATCCGCCAGAAGATCGGCGTGATGTTCGGCAATCCGGAGACCACGACCGGCGGCAACGCGCTCAAGTTCTACGCTTCGGTGCGTCTCGACATCCGCCGGATCGGCGCGATCAAGGATCGCGACGAGGTGGTCGGCAACCAGACCCGCGTCAAGGTGGTGAAGAACAAGATGGCGCCTCCGTTCAAGGAGGTGGAGTTCGACATCATGTACGGCGAAGGTGTCTCCAAGGTCGGCGAGTTGGTCGATCTCGGGGTCAAGGCCGGCGTGGTCGAGAAGTCGGGCTCGTGGTTCTCCTATTCGAGCCAGCGCATCGGCCAGGGTCGCGAGAACGCCAAGCAGTTTCTGCGCGACAATCCGGCGGTCGCCGACAAGATCGAGACGGCGATCCGTCAGAACGCCGGGCTCATCGCCGACAAGATCATTCCGACCGGCACGGCGGAGGACGAGGACGGTCCGGTCGAGGGCTGAACCGTCCCCGAGTGCTCGCGGGCGGGGCCGAAGGTCCGCCACACGAGGCGATCGAGATCGACGAGGCGGCGGGGAGACCCCGCCGTTTTCGTTTCCGTGTCGGCACGACACGACGGTGGGCCGGGGCGTCGCGGAGGGGCGCGTTCGTGCGGCGGCCCGGGCGGCGTACTGGTGGGGGCAACTTTCCGGCGTCTCCGGTACGCCGGTCCGACATCGATGGTTCGGCCGGCGGCGCGGACGAGGTCGAAGGTCGCCGCTCACCGCTCTTTCAAGTCGGTCCGCACGGAGCGGATCACCCTGACCCAAGGGGAGGGTGGACGTGGACCGGCGCGGCGGCGTCCGGGTCTGCCGCGGTGCAGCGGAAATCGCTCGGGCGAAGGGCGGAAAGGCGCGCTTTCCGTGGACATGCGACGGATAGGTCGATAGAACCTCGTGGCTCATCCCGAGGAGAGGTTTCGGTACGATCATGAGTGGCGTCAACGAGATCCGCGCGACATTCCTGGACTACTTCGCGAAGAACGGCCACGAAGTGGTGCCGTCCTCGCCGCTGGTGCCGCGCAACGATCCGACCCTGATGTTCACCAATTCCGGCATGGTTCAGTTCAAGAACCTGTTCACCGGGATGGAGAGGCGCGATTATTCGACCGCCACGACGGCGCAGAAGTGCGTTCGGGCCGGCGGCAAGCACAACGACCTCGACAACGTCGGCTACACCGCGCGCCATCACACCTTCTTCGAGATGCTGGGGAATTTCTCCTTCGGCGATTATTTCAAGGATCGGGCGATCGAGCTCGCCTGGAACCTGGTCACCAAGGAATTCGGCCTCGACGCCAAGCGTCTCCTGGTCACGGTCTACTCGGAGGACGACGAAGCCTTCGATCTGTGGAAGCGCATCGCCGGTCTCTCCGACAGCCGGATCATCCGCATCCCGACCTCGGACAATTTCTGGCAGATGGGCGACACCGGTCCGTGCGGTCCGTGCTCGGAGATCTTCTTCGACCACGGCGAGCACATCTGGGGTGGCCCGCCCGGCTCGCCCGAGCAGGACGGCGATCGTTTCATCGAGATCTGGAACCTCGTGTTCATGCAGTTCGAGCAGTACGGCGACGGCACGCGCACGCGTCTGCCGCGGCCGTCGATCGACACCGGCATGGGGCTCGAGCGCGTCGCAGCGGTGCTGCAGGGCGTCCACGACAACTACGACATCGATCTCTTCAAGGCGCTGATCCGTGCCTCGGTGGAACTCACCGGCGTGGCGGCGGAAGGGGATGCCCGGGCGAGCCATCGGGTGATCGCCGATCACCTGCGCGCCGCCTCCTTCCTCATCTCCGACGGCGTGCTGCCGTCGAACGAGGGCCGCGGCTACGTCCTGCGCCGCATCATGCGGCGTGGCATGCGCCATGCACATCTGCTCGGCGCGCGCGATCCGTTGATGTGGCGTCTGGTGCCGGGTCTGGTGCGCGAGATGGGGCGTGCCTATCCCGAACTGGCGCGGGCCGAAGCGCTGATCACCGAGACGCTGCGGCTCGAAGAGACGCGGTTCCGCAAGACGCTGGAGCGTGGCCTCGGCCTCCTCGACGAGGCGACGGGGGGCATGGTCGAAGGCGACATGCTCGACGGTGAGACGGCGTTCAAGCTCTACGACACCTACGGCTTCCCGCTCGATCTGACGCAGGACGCACTGCGTCGGCGCGGCATCGCCGTCAATCTCGACGGCTTCCAGGACGCGATGGCGCGCCAGAAGGCGGAGGCGCGCGCCTCCTGGGCCGGGTCGGGCGAAGCGGCGTCGGCCGCCGTCTGGTTCGCCATCAAGGAGAAGGTCGGCGCCACCGAATTCCTCGGCTACGACACCGAGGCGGCGGAAGGTGCGATCGTCGCGCTGGTCGCGAACGGGGCCGAGACCGCATCGCTGGAGACCGGTGCGGAAGGCGCGATCATCGTCAACCAGACGCCGTTCTATGCGGAGTCCGGCGGTCAGATCGGCGACACCGGGGTCATTCTCGGCGACGGATTCCGATTCCGCGTCACCGATACGCGCAAGGAAGGCGAAGGCGTCTTCGTTCATGTCGGCGTGGTCGAGGCAGGGCCTATCGCCGTCGGCGCCACGGTGAAGCTGACGGTCGACGGCGAGCGCCGCGGCGCCATTCGCGCCAACCATTCGGCGACCCACATCCTGCACGAGGCGCTGCGCGAAGTGCTCGGCGACCACGTCGCCCAGAAGGGCTCGCTGGTCAACGCCGACCGGCTG
>CALMYM010000281.1 GCA_937873675.1 uncultured Alphaproteobacteria bacterium
GAACGCCTCTTTTGGCAGACCCCCCATGGGGGGGCGGAAGCACAACCCCTGCGCATGGTTGGGGGGCAAGGCCCTCCCCACCCGCCGCACTCAGAGCCGAGACCACGGCCCTTCCGATACCTCCGGCACCGCCGGTCACGAGTGCGATCTGACCATCCAGTCGCGGCGGTCCACTCAACGGAGATCCTACCATCGTCGGTTCCTGAGACATTCTGTTGGCGTCGGGATGAATGAACGGAAGGGGGCCGGAGACGGATGTACCGGACCCCCTTCGATCGTCGAGCGATCGTCCGGCTCAGCCGGCCTTGGCGTCGAACGCGACCGCCGGGTAGGGCTTGAAGTCCCGGACCACGACGAACGATCTGTTCTTCGCCTGCTGGATGGCTTCCTGGCGCGTGCCGCGGTGATCGCCGGGACGGAAGCCGACCTTGCGGGCGCCGCCCACCGACGCATCGACGAGCGCATTGGCCGCCGCCACGAAGTTGTCGCGGGTGACCGGCTTGCCCGATGCCAGCAGAGCGTCGAGGACGACACCGAACAGCGCCGCGTTGCTCCACCCGTTCAATCCGAACACACCGATCGGATCGTTGGGATAGTACTTCGAGACCGACGTCCGATAGGCGACGACCTCCGGTTCCTCGCTCGACACCGGCAAGAGCCAGGACGAGAAGTAGACACCGTCGAGAAGGTCGCCGGCGAGTTTGAACGTCGAGGGGTCGGCGGTGAAGAACGGTGCGAACCAGGCGGCCTTCACCCCCTGTCGATCCGCCGCCTTCAGGGCGCCGGCGAGATTGGCGTTGGACCCGAACAGGATCACCGCCTGGGCGCCGGAATTGGCGACGCGCAGGATGTGCGGGGTGAAGTCGGTGGTCTTCACTTCGAAGGAGACCGACTCGGCCGGCGTCACCTTCTGTTCGGCCATGTAGAGATCGAAGCCTCGCTTGGCCGAACGGCCGAGCTCGTCGTTCTCCCAGAGCAGCGCGATCTTGTCGAGCTTGAGGTCCTTGAGCGCGTACTCCGCGTTCGAGGCCGCCGACCAGCCGTAGTCGGGCAGCAGCGGGAAGATGTTGGGTTCGGCGAAGAACGCACTGGCGCCGCCGATCGGCCCCAGCATCGGCAGGCCCACCTCCTTGGCGTAGGGGATGACGGCCACGTTGGTCGCGGTGCCGACCGAAGCGACCAGCGAGAAGATCTTGTCTTCCTCGACCATGCGCTTGGTGACCGCGACGCTGCGTGCCGGATCGTAACCGTCGTCGAGGGTGACGTACTTCACCTTCCAGCCGCGGATCCCGCCGTTCTCGTTGACATGACGGAAATAGGATTCCGCCGCATGCGTGAGGATCGCGTAGAACGGCACCGGTCCGGTGACCGGCGTGAACCCCCCGACGGTGATCGTCTTGTTCGCCTCGTCGACGCCGATCTCGGCCGCCATCGAAGAGCGCAGGGGCAGCGCCGCGCCGAGAGCTGCCGCGCCGAAGAGTTTCAGTGCACTGCGTCGATCCATCGTGTCCTCCCATCGATCGCGCACCGGCGTTTTCTCGCCTTGTCGACTTTATGTGTAGAGGCGCCCACCGGTGATGTCAAGCATACGATGCATAATGCATCGTTTTCCGATCAAGTCGCTCGGTGACGTCCCGCCAGCAGCACGCGAGCGCGCTCCACCACCGGCCGATCCACCATCTTGCCGTCGAGCGAAACGGCTCCACCGCCGGCCGCTTCGACGGCCGCGACGACCCGTTCCGCCCACGCCAGTTCGTCGGCGCCGGGCAGAAAACCGAGGTTCACGGATTCGACCTGGCCGGGGTGGATGCAGAGTTTGCCGCCGAATCCGAGGGCCTTCGCGCGGGCCACGCGCAGAGCCAGAGCCGCGGGATCGGCGAGCGACGGGAAGACCCCGTCGATCGGCGGCGGCAGGCGCGCGTAGCGTGATTCCAGGACCAGACGGAGACGGACCGGATCGAGTTCTCGATCGGTCTCGTCGATCCCCGCGTCGAGCGAAAAGTCGAGGTTTCCGAAGGCCAGACGGCCGACCCCGCCGTCCGCGCAGATCTGTGTCGACTGCATCAGGCCGGCCACGGATTCGATCAGCGCGATGATCTCGACGCTCGATCCGAGTTCGCGCCCGACGACCCTCAGAACCTCGGGCTCCGCCTTGGGAACCATGACTCGGGTGACACCGCTGCGCCCCACGGCGGCGACGTCGCCCTCGAACCAGGGGCTGTCCAGACCGTTGATTCTGACGACCGCTTCGGTCCGCCCACTCCAGGTGGCGAAGGCCTCGCGCGCAGCCTCCTTGTGGTCCGGCCGGACGGCGTCTTCGAGGTCGACGATGACCCGGTCTGCACCGGTGGCGACCGCCTTGTCGAAACGCTCGGGGCGCTCACCGGGAACGAAGAGGTAGGACCTTTCGAGGGGCATTGTAATCCTCAGCTGCATTCTGCATGATGCATTCTATGCTCGGCTTTTCGATCCCGCAAGGTTGTGTTAGATGCTGACGTCATGCGGCACCGGAGGAGCGTCTCCCGACTCGGCCGCCAGAGGGACGGGGCGATCCCGACGGCACGATGGAATATCGAACCAAGGAAGAGCAGGTCGCCGACTATCTTCGCGAGGGCATCCTCTCCGGGCGTCTTCCCCGTGGCACGCGATTGAAGCAGCAGGAAATCGCCCAACAGCTGAAGATCTCGATCACGCCGGTGCGGGAAGCGCTGAAGCTGCTCGAGGCGGAGGGCTACATCTCCTCCGACAGCTACCGCGGCGCGACCGTCGTTCCCTTCGACATCGGCACCTCGACCGAAGCGCTCAAGCTGCGCATCATGCTCGAAGCCCAGCTGGTGGAGAGCGCGGCGCGAAATCTGACCTCGGAGAACATCGCCGAGTTGCAGGAGCTCGCCGATCAGTTCGAGAAGGCCGCCGAGAGCGGCGACAGCACCGGCGCTCGCGGCGTCAACTACCGCTTCCATCGTCGGATCTACGATTTCGCCGATCTGCCCCAGACCCTCCATTTCGTGCAGGTCCTGTGGGCGCGCTACCCGTTCGACGCGATCAACCGCATCGGAGGTCGGGCCAGCCGCGCCGCGGAAGAGCATGCCGAACTGTTGCGCAATTTCATCGAAGGTGATGCCGCCGGAGCCATGCTGACCATGCGCCGGCACATCGAATCCGGTTGGGCCGAATTCCGCGAGAGCCTCGAACAGCGCGCCGACGCGAAGCCGACCGACCGGGCCTGAGACCCGATCGAAAGTTCTCTCCCCATGAAACCATCCATGCTTCTGGTCATGGACATGGTCAACGACCTCGTCCATGCCGACGGGGCCGGCGCCAAGACCTACGTCCCGCTGATGGCCGAACGCGACGTCCTCGGCCGTACTCGTGCGTTCATCGACCGTGCCCGCGCGGCCGGCGTCCTCGTCGGTTACGTCCGCGTCGCCTTCGCCCCGGACTATCGCGACTGCCCGCCGAATTCGCCGATCTTCTCCCGGGCCCGGGACAACGGGCTGTTCCGGCTCGGCACCTGGGGAACGCAGGTGCACGACGCCGTGGCGCCCGCCGAGGGTGATTTCGATTTCGTCAAGCCGCGCGTCAGCCCGTTCTACGGCACGGCGCTGGAGCCGGCGTTGCGCGCCCGCGGCATCGAACGTCTCTACCTCAGCGGCGTCTCGACCAACGGTGTCGTCCACACCGGCGCCCGCGAAGCCCACGACCGTGACTACGAAACGATCGTGCTCGAGGACTGCTGCGCCGGGGCGACCGTCGAGGAGCACGCCCATGCGCTGAAGTGCGTGGCGCGCTTCGCCGCCATCCGCGACAGCGCCACCATCGACTTCTCGTGAAAAAAGAAGCCGGGTGAACGGGTCTGGTGAACCGTACACCCGGCTTCGGCCGCGACGCCCGTGACGAGGGAGGACCGCAGGGGCGGGCGATCCGGCCGCAGGACGTTTTCGGGCGTCCTCCGGCCGTGGTGAGCGGATCACCTGGACCAGGTGGTGTCCATCACGTCGGTGGCGGCGACCTGCTTCACCTCGTCGCCGAAGCGCAGCATGAAGTCGCGGTTCTGTTCGAACTGTTTCCCGGTGAGTTTCGGGGGGACCGACACGGTGGCGACCTGATCGGCGACCGCCTTTTGGACCAGACCGAGGTCGGTCTGCTGGAAATATTGCGCCTGGATCAGACGTCCCGCCTTCGCCGGATCGGCGCGGACCAGTTCGCCGCCCTTGGCGAGGCCGGCGACCAGACGACCGATCGCATCGCCCTTGGCAGCGAGGACCTCCGGCTTGGCGCCGAGCACGGTGTAGAGGAAGTTCTCGAGCCCCGGCCCCTCGCCACGCGAGGGCCGAGCCGCCCAGACGGCGAGGCCGTCTTCCACCGCTCGGTTGTTGGCGGGTGCCGTGGTGTTGAAGCCGTCGATCTGTCCCGACTTGAGGGCGGCATACATCTGGTCGAGCTTGACCACGGTGAGGGTGACGTCGCGATCGGGATCGAGGCCGCCGAGCGAGACGAGATAGCGCCAGAGTTTGTCGGTTCCGCTGCCGCGCCCGGAGATCGCCAGCGTCAGCCCCTCGAGCCGCGCCATGCGCTCGGCGAGCGGCATCTCGGCGGTCAGCCCGATCTTCTTCGCCGCCGCGACACTGATCACCGCATCGCTGGCATATTGCGCCATCAGCGGTGCGAAGGCCTTGATCTTCTGGCCTTTCGCCGCGGCGAGGATGATGTCGCTCATCACCAGGCCGCAGACGTCGACGCTGCCGCCGAGCGTGGCGGCCATCGCGTTGGTGCCGCCGCCGGTACTGACGAAGGTGACGTCGACACCCTCGGCGTCCAGGAAGCCGGCCGCCTTGGCGGTGAGCAGAGGCAGGTAGGCGAAGGTGAAGCCGCCGATCCCCACGATCAGCGGCGTCGAACCGGCGGCCGCCGCCGGCCGCGCGCCGAGCCCGGTGAGGCTGGTCAGCGCCAGAGACCCCGCACCCAGTCGGCCGAACCTTCGCAAGACTTCGCGTCTGTCCATCTCACTTCCTCCCTACGCGCCACCCACGTCTACTCGCGGGGTGGTCATCTCCATCGAAAGATCCGGCGTTCGAGCCGTCCGAGCCCCTCGTTGAGCGTCGCGGTGACGACCATCAACGCGAAGAGAGCGGCGAAGACCCCCGCCGTATCGAGTTGGCCGGCGGCGTTCTGGGTGAGGAAGCCGATGCCGGCGTTGGAGGCCATCATCTCGGCCGCCACCGCACCGACGAAGCCGTAGGGCAGGCCGAGCTTCAGGCCGGAGAAGACCCAGGGCAGAGCCGACGGAAAGGTCACCCGCCGATGGACCGTGAGCCGCCCGGCGCCCATGATCCGGAGCGCGTCGACCATCTTCCGATCCACTTGGGCGATGCCGCTGATCGTGCTGAAGAACACCAGGAAGAAGACGCTCACCGCGGCGAGGACGATCTTCGGTGCGAGGCCGATGCCGAACCACATGATGAACAGCGGAGCCAGGGCGACCTTCGGCACGCCGTAGACGGCGGTCAGGAACGGATCGACCGTCCGCCGCAGAACGTCGCTCGACCCGACGACGAAAGCGGCGAGGATCCCGAAAGCGGCACCGAAGACGAAGCCGGTCGCCGTCTCCTTGAAGGTGACCAGGAGGTGGTACTGGAGCGCGCCGGACCGGGTCCATTTGACGAGCGTCGCCCCGATCGCCGAGGGGCTCGACACCCAGAAGGGGTCGAGCAGCGGACCGGAGGCGAGTTGCCAGGCGCCGAGGAAGGCGACGAGGAACAGAGCCCGATAGAGCCAGACCACATCGAGGCGGCGGAACAACCCGGCGAACGCCGAAGAGGGGGTGTCTTCTCGATCACTCATCGAACCTGCTCCGATCCACCGATCTCGATCGCGCTCCACAGACGGCGGTAGTGGTCCTCGAAGCCGGGGGCGAAGCGGGCTTCGTGCACTTCGCGCGGCCGGCCGATCGAGATCGCCTCGTCGAGCTTGATGCGGGAGGGGCGATGCGACAGCACGATCACCCGGTCGGCGAGGGTGATCGCCTCGACGATGTCGTGGGTGACGAAGACCACCGTCTTGCCGGTGGCGTTCCACAGCCGCATCAGCTCCGCCTGGAGCACGACCTTGAGCTGGGCGTCGAGCGGGCCGAACGGCTCGTCCATCAACAGCGTCGGCGGGTCGTAGATCAGCGTCCGGGCCAACATGGCGCGCTTGCGCATGCCACCGGAGAGCTGGTTGGGGTGGGGGTGTTCGAAACCGCCGAGGCCGACGTCGCCGCGCATCCGCCCCACCCGGTCGCGCCGCTCGCCCTTGGGAACGCCGCGGATCTCGAGCGGCACCGCGACGTTGTCCTCGACGGTGAGCCACGGCATCAGGCTGTCGTGCTGCGTGAGATAGCCGATCTCGGAATTGACGCCGGTGATCGGATGGCCGTGGCAGGCGACGATGCCCGACGTCGGTCGATCGAGGCCGGCCATGAGGTTGAGAACCGTCGACTTGCCGCTGCCGCTCGGGCCGACGATCGCCAGGAACTCACCCCTGCGCACCTCGAGATCGAAATCGCGCAGCACTTCGAACTGCCCCTTGCGCGACGCGAACACCTTTCCGACCTTGCGGAATTCGATGTCGAGCATCGGCGCGCTCGCCCTCGGCGGGCCGGAGTCACGGTTCGTGGACCCGGGATTCTCCATGGTGCGACCCTCCCTCGGGTGCTCGGGCGTCGATCGCCTCACGTCGGCGCGTCGGGCGTCGGCGCGCCGGCCCGCAGGTCGTCAGTCCGAGAAGCGCGCCGAAGCGCGCATCGCCAGTTCGCCGGAGGGGCCTCGGGCCCACAGATCGAGCGCGGCTGCATCGCCCTCGACGGACTTGGCCTCGAGGGTGAAAGGAGCGGAGACGAACAACGGATGGACGCCGCGGAACTCGAAGCGCTCGAGCCTCCGATCCGGCCGGATCGATCCGGCGAAGTTCTGCAGGAGCGTCGCCGTCAGGGGGCCGTGGACCACCAGATCGGGATAGTGCTCCTCGTTGCGGGCGTAGGCCTGATCGTAATGGATGCGGTGACCGTTGTAGGTGAGCGCCGAATAGCGGAAGAGCAGCGTCGTGTCGGGGACGATCGCCTCGCGCCACTCGGCACCTTCCGGCGCCGGTGTGAGAGCGGGCGCCGGGCCGCCGGGCGCGGCGGCCTCGCGATAGACGATGTCCTGCTCCTCGACGATCCGCTCGACGCCGTCGCAGGAGAGACGGTGGGTGACGGTGACGAAGACCAGTCGCCCGGCGCGGCCGGATTTCGCCTCGACCTTGTCGATCGTGCTCCGCCGCTGCGCCTCGCCGCCGACGACGAGCTGCCCTGCATGGCCGATCCGCCCGCCGGCCCACATGCGTCGCGGCAGCGGCACGGGCGGAAGGAACCCGCCGCGCTTGGGATGTCCGTCGACGCCCAGTCCGCGGCGCGGCACGAAGGGGTTGAAGTAGAGCCAGTGCCAACCCGGGGGCAGCGCCTCGCCGTCCTTCGGAGCCTGCTCGAGATCGAGCGCGGCCGCGAGTGCGGCGACGCGCTCGGGGTCGATCACGTCGTCGACCACCTCCTCGCGCCCGACCCAATCCTGCCAGTTCGGCTCGGCGGTGACGCCGCCCGCTTCGGAGTTCTCGCTCATCGTCGCTTTCCGTTCCGTCCTAGTAGATGACCCTGGCGTCGACGAGGGCGTCGCGCTCGGCCCTGCCGAGACCGAGCAACTCCCCGAACACGTGATCCTCGTCCTCTCCGAGCCGCGGGGTGCCGCGATCGAGCCCGGTCTGCGAGCGTGAGAACCGCACCGGCACGGACAACGCGGCGCGACGGTTCCCTTCGAGATCGTCGACGTCGATCACCATGCCGCGCTCCCGGAGGTGGCGGTCGTGGACGACGTCGTGGATGGTGGCCGAGACGTGAGCCGCCACGCCGGCGGCCTGAAGCTCGGCTGCCGCGGCGTCCGCGTCGCGGGTCGCGGCCCAACGCTCGATCTCGACGTCGAGCACGTCGCGATGGGCATGGCGGTCGGCTTCGGTGCGGAAGCGCGGATCGGCGGCGAGATCCGGCCGCGCGAGGACCGCGGCGAAGGCCTGCCACGCCGCATCGGAGTGCACGGCGATGGTCAGCCAGCGGTCCTTGTCGCGGGAATGGTAGACCCCGTGGGGCGCCATGCGCGGATGCTCGTTGCCGAGGCGACGGGGTTCGCCGCCGGCGGCGGCCAGAAGCATCGCCTCGCCGTTGAGCGAGGCCGCCACTTCGCGCGCGCCGACGTCGACGTGACCGCCTTCGCCGGTTCGGCGCAGGTGGAGAACGGCCGCGAGCGTCGCCATGGCGGCGTTCATCCCGACCGAGTGATCCATGACGTGGCGCATCTCCACCGGCGGACCGTCGACGTAGCCGGTGAGCCAACCGAGCGCGCCCCAGGCGCCGAAGAGCGGCGCATAGCCGGCGAAGTGGGCGTCGGGTCCGGTCTGCCCCGAAGAGGAGACCGACGTCATCACCAGGTCGGGCTTGATCGCCGAGAGGTCCTTCCACCCGAGACCGAGACGGTCCATGACGCCGGGCCGGAAGCTCTCGCAGGCGACGTCGCACACCGCCACCAGCCGCTTGGCCAATTCGACGCCGCGCCGATCCTTGAGGTTCAGCCGGATCGAGAGCTTGTTCGAGGCGACCTGATCGAAGCTCGCCGGTCCCATGCGGCCGTAGACCGCGTGCGGCTTGCGAAAGATGTCGGGTCGGAGCGCGCTCTCGATCTTGATGCACTCGGCGCCCAACTGCGTCAGCATGTGAGTGCAGAAGGGACCGGCCGCATGAACCGTGAAGTCGGCGATCCTCAGTCCAGCCAGCGGCTTCATCTTGCCTCCACGGCCTGTTTCTGTGTCGCCCCGATCGAAGCGGCGATGCGGTCCTGGTTCTCGCCGAGGCGCGGAGGCCCCGAGCGCAGTCGGAGCGGCGCCTGCGAGACGTGGAACGGTGCGACCAGCGTCGGGCAGGGGCCGAAGCCGGGAATCTCGACCGTCTGGAAGAGCCCGCGCGCCCGCTCGTGCTCCCCGGCGACCACTTCCGCCGGGCTCGCGTATTTCGCCATCGGCACGCCGAGACGCTGGGCACGGGCGACCAGATCGGCGGTCGTGTGGCTCCGCGCCCAGGCGCGGATCTCGGCGTTGATCTCGGCGCCACGTCGACTGCGCTCGAGCGGGTCGGAAAGGCTCGGATCGAGCGCCCACGCGGGGCGTTCCATCAGATCCACCAGACCGTGCCATTGCCGGTCCTCGAGCGTCAGCAACTCGACGTGACCGTCGGCGCATTCGAGGACGCCGCCGTACTTGAACGAGCGCGTGACCCGATGTTCGAGCGATCCGTCGCCGTAACGCTGCACCGCGAAAGCGCCGACGGCGAGCATCGCGTCCTGGATCGAGACGTCGACGCCCTGGCCTTCGACCCGCCGCCCGGCGGCGCCACCGCCATCGGCGAGAAGTGCCGCCAACGCCCCGAGGGCGGCGACGATCCCGCCCTGCATCTCGGCGAAATGGCCGTGGATCTTGAGCGGCGGCCGGTCGGGAAAGAGCTCCGCCGAAAGACCGTTGGGCAGGAGGTATCCCTCCCCCGCGGCATGGATCAGATTGATCTCCTCCCCGTCCCAATGGGATTTCGACCCGGTCGCTCCGAAGGGCAGGACGGAGACCGAGACGAGACGGGGATGACGGGCCCGCAGGCCGTCGTCGGTGAGACCGAGACGATCGCGTTCGTCGAGCGACAGATCGCAGACGAAGACGTCGGCGGTCTCCAACAGAGCCTCGAAGTCTGCCCGGCCGGCGGTGGACGCGAGGTCGCAGACGACACTGCCCTTGCCGGCCGCCAGATAGGCGAAGAGGGCGCCGACGTCGCCGCCACCCGGCAGGAACGGGGGTTCCCGGCGCAGAGGCGAGCCGAGCGGTGGTTCGACCAGGAGCGTTTCGGCTCCGAGGGTGGCCAGGAGGCGGCCCGCATAGGCCGCCCCCACACCGGTCGAAAGTTCCACGACGTTCAGGCCGGCCAGCGGCAGCCCGACGGTGCTTCGAGCCATGACGACCTCGTCAGCGGACGGTGGGCAGATCGAGGTCGCACTGAGCGCCGTCGAAGAACACGCGATTGTTCACGTCGCGCGACGGCAGCAGCACGGTGGCGAGACCCGGCGTGGTGATCTCGCCGCGCTGGTTCTCGCCCCAGATCTCCAGGTCGACGAGGGCGAAGCCGTCCTTGACGTACTTGCGCGCCACGCGGCCCTTGCACCAGGTCGAGTCGCCCATGGTGTTGAAGCGACGCATCTCGGTGCGCACCCGCTTGAGGAAGGCCGCGTCGCCCATCCAGTTGGTGACGAGGCTCGCCATCCACGAGGAGCGCTGCGGACCGTAGTCGTAGGTGCCGGGGACGCCGACCTCCTTGGCCACCGACTCGCGATGATGGCCGATGCCGGTGTATTCGATGCCGCCGCCGGCTTCCGGGTTGCGGAAGAAGTGACCGGGGTGCTTCACCGCCGCCTTCAGCACGATGCCGTGGGTGTGGCCGCGGCCGCAGCCGACGAGGAAGCCCATTGTGTCCATCAGCGACAGCGGGCCGCGGACGATCGGCGGCAGCACTTCGCCCTCCTTCACGTCCTCCCAGTAGCGGACCAGATTGCCGCGGATGTTCTCGTCTTCCTTGAGGATCGCCTCGTCGAGGGCGGCGAACTCCTCGGGGGTGTATTCGTGGGTCGTGATGTCCTTGTACTTGCCGGCGTCACGGGCCGCCTTGCGCTCGTGACGGGTGCAGGTGCCGAGCGCCCGGGCGACGATTTCGCCGCGCTGGTTGGCGTAGGTCGCCTCGACGTACTGCAGCACCAGACGGCCGGAGAACTTGCTCTCCTTCTCCTCGACGCCGACGACGCGTTCGATCGCGGTGATGCGGTCACCCGGACGGATGTGGCGGAAGAGTTCCCAATCGTTGCCGGCGTAGAAGCCGTGCACGCCCGGCAGACCCCAGCGGGTCCGGCCGATCCAGCCGAAGGCCATCGGGAACATCGGATGGGCGACCACCGAGCCGAGCCGGCTCTGACGGCCGTGTTCGGCGTCGCGATAGAGCGGGTTCAGGTCGCCGATGCCGTTGCAGAAGTTGCGGATGGTGTCGATGCTGGCGTCCTGCAGATAGGGCCCTTCCGGGCGCAGATGCAGGCCGATCATCGACCGCGCTTCGGCGACGGCCTCGTCGGTGATCTTGCCTTCGGCCGGCGCGCTTCCGACGTCGCCTTCGGTGACTGCGTTCATTTCGTTCTCCAGTTTTTACCTGTTCGTGGGTTCAGAGTTCGGTGGACGAGGAGCGCGCCAGGGCCGCGGCGGCCATGGACGGCAGATCCTCGAGACTTCGGGCGACGAGGACTCCGGCGGCGGCGAGCGCCTCGACCTTGGCGGTCCAGGTCTCGGCGTGGGATCCGATCAACGCGGCGGCGTGACCCATCTTCTTGCCGGCGGGCGCGGTCCTGCCGACGAGCAGGGCGACGGCGGGTTTGGCGAGCGGCCAGCGGGCCCCCGCGGCGGGGGGCCGCTTATCACGGCCCCCGCCACCCCCCCGGATACGCCTTGGCCGGGGCCACGGCCACCAGCGGCGCACCGGCCAGACCGGGGCCGCTGG